>JADDPR010000323.1 GCA_016781775.1 Rubrobacter sp.
CCCCTCGCTTGCGGTAGACCGTAAGTGATTTCCCACGGCCCCCCAACGTCCTAAGGACCGTCGGGTGGGCCGTGGGATCACCCTCGGCCTGGAGGTACTCCCTAGCCCCGGCCGAGTTGGGTGAGCTGGCCCTTCCCCTTGCCCAGGCCCAACGGGACGAAGGTGCCCGCAGCGGCGGCCGGACCCTCGTCGTTGCCGAAGACGCAATCCGGGTCGGGGGCGTCCACCGAGCGGCCGGTGAAGTGCTTGACCGCCATGCAGCCGCCGTGGCAGACGTCGTAGGCGTTGCACGTCTGGCAGCTGCCGCCGACCTGCCACTCGCGCAGGTGCTCGAAGAGGGGGGACTCGCGCCAGACGCCGGCGAAGCCGCCCTCGTCGCGGACGTTGCCGCCGGAGAACTCGGGGGCGAGCACGAACGGGCAGGCGTAGACCTCGCCGACCGGGTCCACGCAGCACACGATCCTTCCGGCGCCGCACATGTTCATGCCCTGCAGCTCCTGGCCGTAGGCTGAGAGGTGGAAGAACGAGTCGCCGGTAAGGACGTCCGGGTGGGCGTGCAGCCAGTCGTAGAGCGTGCGGTTCTGCTCGCGGGTCGGGCGCATCGCGTCCCAGACGCTCACACCGCGCCCCGAGGGCCTCAGGCGCGTCAGGCGGAGCTCGGCGCCGTAGCCGGTCGCGAGGTCGTACAGATCGTCAAGCTGGTGGAAGTTCTGCTTTGTGAGGACGGAGTTGATCTTGAACTTGAACCCGCGCTCGGCCAGCCGCTCCATCGCCCTTCTCGCGCGCTTGTAGGAGCCGGTACCGCGCACGGGATCGTTCGTCTCGGCGGTCGCGCCGTCGAGGCTGATCTGGACGTCCAGGTAGTTGCGCGAGGCGATCCAATCGGCCGCCGCGTCGTCGACCAGCGTGCCGTTGGTCGAGAACTTCACCCCGATGCCGTTGTCGAGGCTGTAATCCATGAGCTCGAAGAAGTCGGGCCTCGTGAGGGGCTCGCCGCCGCCGACGTTGATGTAGAAGACCTTCATCTCGGCCCACTGGTCTATGAGGGCCTTGGCTTCTTCGGTGGTCAACTCACCCGGCCTCGCGTGGTCGGAGGCGGAGAGGCAGTGGGCGCAACGGAGGTTGCACTCGTAAGTGACCTCCCAGGTCAGGCAGATCGGGGCCTCGAGGCCCTTGCGCAGCAGGTCATAGCTCACGAATTATTCCCTTCCCCTCCAGTTGGCCTAGAGCGTTCTCAAGCGCTCGACGCTGCCCCTCGTCCAGACCTCGTTCGGCGGCGAACTCCTCCAGCGCTACGCCCAGGGGCCGCTCGCCGTCCAGCTCCCTCAAAAAGTCCACCAGCGGGCGCGAGTGCAGAAAGAGGAGCGCACGGTTGTCGTAACGATAAACGAGGCCCCCGAACCGCTCATTGCGCACCGAGACCTTCGCCGGAACCTCGTAACTGTGTTCTGTGTTTACCGGCAAACGCTCTCCCTTTCCATTTCACGTTACCGTTCTGCCACGACCCGGTCATGCAAAGGAATGCTTGTGGAGAACCAGGAATCTTCTAAAGATGCAATAGCCGCTTGTAGCTGAGATCGAGACATCTCCTATACAAGCTCGAAAACCATCTTTCCAATCCCTTTCCATCCGCGTTGTGGCGAGAGAGCCACAACCCAGCATTTCAGTCGCGCCATGATAGCCGTGGGTTTGTTTGGCTGTCAAGACTGCGGATCGGCGCTCACGAGCGCACGCATCTCCTCGTCCCGCGCCTCGGGCCGACTGCGACGCCCACTCACTTCGCCATCAGGCCGGCGTCGACGGGCAGGGTCGTACCGGTTATGTACCTCGCGTCGTCGGAGGCGAGGAAGAGCATCGCCTTCGAGATGTCTTGCGGCTCGATCCACGGCGTGTCCATGAGGTTCAAGTCCCTGAAAGCAGGCGTTACCTCCTCCAGCGTCGCGTTCGGGTTCCCCCCGCTGAACAGCGTGTACATCGCCTGGTTTTTTATTATCGGCGTATCCACAGAGCTTGGGTGGACCGTGTTGACCCGTATGCCGTGGGGCGCGAGCTCCAGCGCGAGGGTGCGCATCAGGCCCACTACTCCATGCTTGGACGCACAGTAATGGGCCTGGTTTCCCAGACCCTTCAAACCGGCGATGGACGAGGTCAGGAGGAGCACGCCGGCGCGCCGCTCGATCATGTGCGGTATTACCGCTCTGCAACTCTTCCACACCCCGGTCAGGTTCACGGCGATCATCTCGTCCCACTGCTCGTCCGTCAGCTCCCAGGACGTCGCGAAACTCTCTATCCCGGCGTTCGCCAGCAAGATATCGACGCGGCCGAACTCGGAGATCGCCCGCTCGACGACCGTTCGCATCTCGCCGCTGTCGCGTACGTCGGCTTGCATCGCCAGGCAGCGGCGGCCAAGGTCTTCGACCATCCGGGCCGTGTCGGCGAGATCCCCGGTGTTCGCCAGCGGATAAGGGACGGTAGAGAGGTCTTCGGCGACGTCGCAGATTACGATCTCCGCGCCCTCGCGGGCGAAGGTGAGCGCGTGCGAGCGTCCCTGTCCCCGCGCCCCGCCGGTAATAAGGGCCACCTTCCCGTCCAGCTTGCCCATCGCCGCTCCTCCGAAGTTTGCGTTCGGTTTCCTGCTTCGGC
>JADDPR010000210.1 GCA_016781775.1 Rubrobacter sp.
GCTGAGCCCGGAGGGCGTGGCGAACCTCGCCCCCTACAGCTCCTTTACCGTGGCCTCCCGGTACCCCCCGACGTTGTGCGTGAGCGTGGGCGAGCGCCCCAGTGGCGAGCCTTTCCGAAGGACACCCTGCGAAACGTCGAGGAGACGGGGGAGTTCGTGGTCAACGTCGTCTCCCTCTCGCTCTCGAACGCGATGCACGAATCCTCAAAGGACCACCCGCCAGGGGCCGACGAGTTCGAGGCGGCGGGGCTCACCGCGGCGCCTTGCGAGGTGGTAAAGGCCCCCAGGGTCGGCGAGGCCGCCGTGAGCATAGAATGCGTGCTGAATCGCGTCGTCCCCATCGGCACCGACCATCTCGTCCTCGGCAGGGTGGTCCGTTTCCACGTGCGCGACGAGCTCTACGGCGGGACCGGCCGCATCGACGTGACCGGCCTCGACCCCCTCGGACGCCTCGCCGGAAACTACACGAAGGTCGAGACCATCTTCGAGCTGCCGCTGGAGGATCTTTAGAAGAAGACGACCGGCGTTTCGGTCGCGGTGAGTGAGCATCACGACGCGCGGGTATGCCATGGGGAAGGCAAAAAACAGACTGGAGTTGTGATGCCGGAGGAGAAGAACGTCGACAAGGTAAACGAGGGAGAGGCGCCACGGGGCGAGATGGGGCAGCGGTACCTGGCCTCCGGGGAGTCGGTCTCGATGCGCCTCTGGGAGAACGAGCAGCCCGGGGAGTCGAAACCAGAGGCCGCCCGCGAGTACGAGACGGTCGGGTACGTGCTCTCGGGGAGGGCGGAGCTACGCCTGGAGGGCGAGACGATCCCCCTGGCCCCCGGCGACTCCTGGACGGTGCCCAAAGGCGCCTCCCACACCTACGACATCCTCGAGCCTTTCACCGCCGTCGAGGCGACGAGCCCCCCGGCCGAGGTCGGCAGGCGCGACGAGCCGTAGGAGGGGATCTCCAAAGAAGCAAGCCTGCGAGGGGGCCACGCATGTTCGGGTTGGGCGGACTCCGTTTGCTCAGCCTCGTTCGTTTACTGGAAGAGGCCGCCTACCGCGTGCGTCACCCTCTGCCAAAGCGAGGCTTCTTCGTAGCCCTGTCGGGTGACGAGCGGGCTACGGCCCACGCTCTGCCCGCCGATCAGGACCTCGACCTCGCCGAGCTCCTGGCCCGCGCGGGCCGAGGGAGGCGGCTCGGGCGTCGTCACCCGGCGCTCGACCTCGGAGGCCGCGTCGACCGGACCGAAGACGTCTTCGGTGGCGACGAGATCGACGGACTCGTCCCTGCGATAGGGGAGGGGTAGCTTCTCGTAGGGCTCGTCCCGGGCGATGAGGGCCTCGCGGTCGTAGCGGCCGAAGCCGTGCTCCAGGATCGCCTGGGCGTCCTCGAACCGGTCGCCGGGGGTGCCGTCCTCGCTCGCGGCGTCCAGCACGACCGCGATGTACGACTCGCCGTCGCTCTCGGCCGAAGCTGAGAGGGAGGGACCCGACTCGGGGGAGGTGCCGGTCTTGATGCCCGTCGCGGGTTCGTAGGTATTCAGCAGGGTGTTGGTGTTGAAGATTTCGATCTCCCGGTTGTTGGTCTCGATGGTGGCCTCCGCCTGGCCTACGATCTCGGCAAACTCGGGGTACGCCATCGCTTCGCGGGAGATCTCGGCCATGTCCCTGGCGCTCGCGAAGTTCTGCGGCGTGTCTAGCCCGGCGGGGCTTTCGAACCGGGAATTTTCGAGCCCGAGCGCCTGGGCCTCCTCGTTCATCCGGGCGACGAACGCCTCCACGCTCCCGTCCCCCAGGTGCTCGGCGAGGGCGTAGGCCGCGTCGGTGCCGGAGGGGACCAGGGTCGCTACCAGAAGGTCTCGCAGGGTTACGGTCTCGCCGGAGATGAGGCCCACGTTGCTGTATACGAGCCCCACGTAGGATTCGGCGTTCTCCGAGATCGTCACCTCGTCGTCGAAGCTCGCCGCGCCCGCCTCGACCTCCCGGAGCGCCACGAGCGCCGTCATGACCTTCGTCATCGACGCGACGGGGAGCCCTTCGTCGGGGTTCTCCCCGGCGAGGAAGAGCCCCGTCTCCCGGTCTACCAGCGCCCAGGCGCGGGCTTCTACCTCGGGGGGCGCCAAGACCGTCGGGTCCGCCTCGGCGGGCGCCTCTTCTTCCTGCGCCGCGGCCCCATTGGGCGTCAGCAGGAGAACGAGCGCCAGCAAAAGAGCCGGTGCCATGGACGACCACACGGGCCCAACGAGGTTCACCCTTTGCCGCACGCGTTCCTCCTCCCGAGGGGTGGTGAAAATCCGGATTCTCGGGTTATGTTATCTCGGGAAAAGGAAAGTTGTTATGCATGGTGGAGATGCAGGGAGAATCGTCGCTATCAGGGGGATGGGATGAGATACGGGTTTATCGTAACGTCGGGTGATCCGCGCACGGTCGCGCGGCTCGCGGGGGAGGCGGAGGAGGCGGGGTGGGACGGGGTCTTCTACTGGGACGCAATCCACGTCGGTGAGGGGATGGAGATCTACGACCCCTGGGTCGTCATGGCCGCGATGGCGATGGAGACGAGCCGCGTTCGCCTCGGCGCGATGCTCACGCCGCCCGCTCGCCGCCGTCCTTGGAAGCTCGCCCGTGAGGCCGCGACGCTCGACCACCTCTCCGGGGGCCGGCTCGTCCTGCCCGTCGGCCTCGGCGCCCTCGACGACGGCGGCTTCGGGAAGGTGGGGGAGCCGACCGACCGCAAGGTGCGCGCGGGGCGGCTGGACGAGAGCCTAGAGATCATGACCGGGTTGTGGAGCGGGGAGCCCTTCTCCTTCGAGGGGGAGCACTACAGGGTAGAGGGGATGACCTTCCGGCCGCCCCCGGTGCAGAGGCCGCGCGTCCCGATCTGGCCCGTCGGCGCGTGGCCGAGCCGGAAGTCCATGAACCGCGCGCTCCGCTACGACGGCCTGCTCGCGGCCAAGACAGGCGGGAGCGCGAACGATCCGGGCCTCACGCCGCAGGACGTCCGGGCGATGAAGGCATACGTCGAGGAGCACCGCCCGCAAGGCGCGCCCTTCGACATTGTGTGCGAGGGCGAGACGCCGCCCGACGACCCGGAGCGCGCGGCCTCGGTCGTGCGTCCCTTCGCGGAGGCGGGGGCGACGTGGTGGATCGAGGCTCCCTGGTCGCCCCCCAACGAGCCCGAAGACCTCAGCCGCCGCATCGCCGAAGGGCCGCCCCGCGTAACGTAGCGGCCGAACAATACCTGGCGGAGCCATCCCGGGACAGTCCCACCAGAACCTTCGAGCGCCGCGTGTTTGACGGAGAAGTTGATACATACCTATCATGTAGCCTTGTTGCGTGGCGATTCAGGGGAAAGGATGCCATGAAGGAAGCGGTGAAGGAAGCTGCGGATCGCGTGCTCCGCGACGTGGCGGAGCGCGAGAACGGCGTGCCCGGCGTGGTCGCGATGGCGACCGACCGGCAGGAGAACTTCTACGAGGGGGCCGCGGGCAAGCGCGAGCTCGGCAAGGACCAGGCGATGACCACGGACACCGTGTTCGCCATCTTCTCGTGCACCAAGGCGGTTACGGGCGTAGCGGTGATGCAGCTCGTCGAGGAGGGCGTGCTCGGCCTCGACGACCCGGCGAAGGAGTACACGCCCGAGATCGCCGAGATCGGGGTGCTCGAAGGCTTCGAAGACTCCGGGGAGCCGCGCGTACGCCCGCCCGCGTCCGACATCACGGTCGGCCAGCTTATGCTGCACACCGCCGGTTTCGGCTACGACTTCTTCAACAGGACCTGGTGAAGTACGGGGAGAAGAGAGACGTCCCGAGCGTCGTCACGGCCTCCATGGCGTCGTTGCGCTCGGTCTTGCTGTTCGATCCGGGGAGCCGCTGGGAGTACGGTACCAGCATCGACTGGGTAGGCAAGGTCGTCGAGGGGGCGCGCGGCAAGCGGCTGGGCGAGGTCATGCAGGAGCGCATCTTCGAGCCACTCGGCATGAACGACACCGCGTTCCAGCTCTCGCCGTCCATGCGCGAGCGCCGCGCCACGATCCACCAGCGCGGCGACGACGGAAGGCTAACCCCGCTCTCGGATTTCGAGCTGCCGCAGGAGCCCGAGCAGCACATGGGCGGGCACGGCCTTTACGCTACGGTCGGGGACTACATGAAATTCATCCGCATGGTCCTGAACGATGGGGCCGGTGATCAGGGCCAGCAGGTACTGAAGCCGGAGACCGTGGAGCGCATGGCGCAGAACGGGCTGGGGGAGATGAAGATCAAAGGCCTCCCCGGCGTCATCCAGAACCTCACCAACGACGCGGAGTTCTTCCCGGGGATGCCCAAGTCCTGGGCGTATACCTTCATGATCAACGACGAGGAAGCTCCGACCGGCCGTCCGGCGGGCGAGCTGGGTTGGGCGGGGCTCGCCAACCTCTACTACTGGATCGACCGCAAGAACGCTATCGGCGGCTTCTGGGCGACGCAAATCTTCCCGTTCGTCGATCCGGACTCGTTCACCGGATACATGAACTTCGAGACGGCGGTCTACAACGTGGCGGTTCGCAACCAGGCGGCCTGATCCCACTCATGCCGTAGTCGCGAGAGCCGCCCCCCGCCGGCTTCTACGCGGCGAACTGGGACTCGTAGAGGCGGCGGTAGGCGGAGGGGCGGGCGAGTAGCTCGTCATGGGTGCCTTCTTCTATAACGTGGCCCCGGCCAAGGACGAGGATGCGGTCGGCGCGGCGGACGGTGGAGAGGCGGTGGGCGATCACGACGCTCGTGCGCCCCTTCAAGAGGCCGTCGAGGGCCTTCTCCAGGCGGGCCTCGGTGGCGAGGTCGACCGAAGAGGTGGCTTCGTCGAGGACGAGAAGCTTCGGGTCGGCCAGGAGGGCGCGGGCGAAGGCTATAAGCTGGCGCTCGCCGACGGAGAGCCGGCCGCCGCGCTCGCGGACCTGCGTCTCGTATCCCTCGGAGAAGCGCCGGATGAAGTCGTCGGCGCCTACGGTTTTAGCGGCGCGGACGATGTCCTCGTGCGTGGCGTCGGGCCGGCCGTAGCGGATGTTCTCCTCGATCGTGCCGGTGAACAGGAACGTGTCCTGGAGGACGACGCCCATGTGCTTGCGCAGGGAGGAGCCCCGGATCTCGCTCAGGTCCTCGCCGTCCACGAGAATCCTGCCGTTCGTCGGGTCGTAGAAGCGGCTGAGGAGCTTGACGATGGTGCTCTTTCCGGCCCCCGTCTCGCCGACGATGGCGAGGGTCTCGCCGGGGCGGATGCGGAAGCTCACGTCGTCCATGATCTTGTCCTCACCGTAGGCGAAGCCGACCCCGTCGAACTCGATGTCGCCCTTGAGCGTTTCGAGCTCTCTCTCCGAAGGACGGTCGGCCCTGTCGGACTCGGTGTCGAGGACGGCGAAGACCTTTTCGAGGGAGGCGAGGGTGCTCTGGAGGTCGCTGTAGAGTTGGCTGAGCTGCTGGATGGGCTGGAAGAACATGTTGAGGAGCCCGATGAAGGCGACGAGGGCGCCGACCGTCAGCTCGCCCGCGACGACGCGGTAGCCGCCGTAGAGGAGGACGACGGCGAGGCCGACGGACCCCAGAAGCTCGACGCCGGGGAAGTAGAGGGCGCTCTGGAGGGAGGCGCGGGCGTTTGCGCGGCGGTAGGTGAGGTTCCGCTCGTCGAAGCCGGTCGCGCTCGCCCGCTCGCGGGTAAAGGCCTGGACGACGCGCATCCCGGAGACGTTCTCCTGGAGGTGGGAGATGACTTCGGCGACCGCCTCGCGCGCCGCCCGGTAAGCCTTCCAGCTCTGCACCCGGAAGACGGCGGTGATCAGGATCATCACCGGGAGGATGGTCGTGGTCGCGAGAGCGAGGCGCCAGTCGACGAAGAAGATCGCGACGAAGACGCCTACGAGCGTCAGGCCGTTCTTTACGAGGTTCTGGACGCCGTCGTTCAGTAGAGTATTGAAGTTCTCTATGTCGTTTGTGAGGCGGGAGATGATCCAGCCGGCCTTCTGCTCGGAGTAGTACTGGAGGCTCAGGGACTGCAGGTGCCCGAAGAGGGCGTTTCTGAGGTCCAGGATCATGTGCTGCCCGACCCACCCCATCCCATAGGTCTGAACGTAGGAGAAGACCCACGTCGCAACGTTGACGAAGACGTACAGCCCGACCATCCAGTAAATGGCCGAGAGGTCGCCGGGGACGAGTCCGTCGTCGATGGCCTTCCCGATGATGAGCGGCTCGGCGAGGCTCGCCGCCGTCGCGAGCACCGTGACGAGCCCGAGCCAGAGCATCCGAAACTTGTAGGGTGCTGCGAAAGTGAAGAGCCTGAGCAGCGGGAAGCTCAGCAGATACCCTTTGAAACGCCTCACGCCGACACCCTCTCCATCCGCCCCTCTTCGCCGTACATCTCGTGGTAGCGGCCCCGTCTTTCGAGGAGCTCCTCGTGGGTGCCGGCCTCGACGATGCGGCCGTCCTCGAGGACGGCGATCCTGTCCGCCAGCAGGATGGTCGAGAGTCTGTGCGCCACGATAAACGTCGTGCGGCCCCGGGATTCTTTCAAGGTGCCGCGCAGGGCCTCTTGGATGGACTTCTCCGTCTCGGCGTCGACCGAGGAGGTCGCGTCGTCGAGGAGGAGGATCTTCGGGTCCTTGACGAGGGCGCGGGCGATGGCGACGCGCTGCTTCTGGCCGCCGGAGAGGGTGATGCCCCACTCGCCGACCATCGTGTCGTAGCCCCTGGGGAAGTTCGAGATCTGCTCGTGGATACCCGCGACCCTCGCCGCCCGCTCGACCTCTTCCTGCGTGGCATCGGGGTTGCCGAAGGTGATGTTGTCCCGGACGGTCTCCGAGAACAGGAAGGTCTCTTGCGGCACCATGCCTACGTTCCGCCTCAGCTCGCCGAGCTCGATCTCACGCGCGTCCCTCTCGCCGAGCAGCACGTCACCCTCCTCCGGATCGTAGAAGCGCGCCACGAGCGAGAGCAGGGTGGACTTGCCGCTCCCCGTAGCCCCGACGACGGCTATCGCCTCCCCCGGCTCGACCGCAAGGTCCAGATCCTTCAGGACGGGGTCGCCCTCGTCTGCGTACGAGAAGGTGACGCCTCGAAGCCCGACGCCCGGGGTCTCGGAGGGGAACGGAACCGGAGCTTCGGGCGAGCGAACCTCGGGCTCGGAGTCCAGGATCTCGAAGACCCGCTCCGAGGAGGCGAGGGCCCTCTGGCCCTGGTCTATGACCATCCCGAAGCCCTGCATGGGCCAGACGAGCTGCATGAGGTAGAGCTGAAAGAGCGTGAACTGGCCGATGGTAAGCGACCCCTCGACGACGGCCCGTCCGCCGAAGAGTATCAGGATGGCGATGGAGGTCGCCGGGATGAAGCTCATCGCCGGGATGTAGAAGGCCCTCAAGCCCCGGGCTGCCATCGTCTCGTTGAGGACGCCCTCGGCCCGGCCGCCGAACTGATCCTTCTCGAAGGGCTCGCGCGAGAAGGACTTCACGACCCGGATGCCGGAGACGTTCTCCTGCACGACCGTCGTCACGTCGGCGAGCTTCTGCTGCACGGAGCGGAAGATGGGGTGGACCGACGCTGCGAACCGCCACGCCGCGAACGCGAGGAGCGGCATCGGGCTGAGGACGATGAGCGCCAGGCTCCAGTTCAAGTACAACAGCGCCGCCGAGACCACGACGAGCGTGAGCACGCTAATGAAGAGTTGGAACATCCCCCAGCCGACGAAGAAGCGCACCACGCGCAGGTCGTTTGTCGCCCGCGAGACCAGCTCTCCGGTCGAGGCCTTGTCGTAGAAGCCATGATGCAGGGAGAGCATCTTCTCGAAGAGCGCCTTGCGCAAACGGTACTCCACGACGTGGCCGAGGTAGTTTGTCGAGTACCGTCGCCCGAACCCGAAAAGGAAACGCAGGACCGAGAGGCCGAGAATCCCCAAAGCCAGCGGCCACAGGAGGTCCGGCCGGTCCGGACCGGCCGGCGGGAAGGCCCGGTCGATCGCCTCGGCGACGAGCCACGGTATGGCTATCCCCGCCACCGTGACCCCGAAGGCGCAGACGAAGCCGAGCACCAGCAGGTACCGTCGACCGCCGGTGAAGGACATTAGCCTGTGAAAAGTCTTCAAGAAACCGCCGCTTTCGAGGATGCCGAAGCCGTTATGCGCGAGCAAGCCGACGGAGAATAACCGTGCTTGCTACCCCTGACAGTAATTCTATCCTCCATCCCGGATAGGACAACGCAGGGGTTCGGGCCGCCCGCTCACACGTCCATCAGGTCGCGGGTGGAGGTTAGTAGGTCTCCGTGCGAGGGTCCGCCGGGACGTCGGTACCGGAACGCCCCGCGTCGATCCGCCACCGCAGGCCCTCCATCAGCCACCGGTACGCCTCGCCGTGGGGCGGCTTCTCCGGCCAGCCTCTGAGGATGCCGATCAACTGCCAGTAGCGCTCCGGCCTGGGGTCCACCGTCGCCTCGTAGTGCGAGAGCAGCCATTCGGCCAGCTCCGTGTCTCCCTCGCGGTTCATCGCCTTCGCGCAAGCCTTGAGGTACCGCTCGACGACCCCTTGCTCGCGCCCCCCGCGGGGCGAGCGGCCCTCCCGCACGGCAAGGATAGCCTCCCGCATGGCCTGGCCACCGGCTTCGTTCCACGCTGCGAGGTCGAAGTCTTCGTCTACCTCCTCCCAGAACGGCCGTGCCTGCCCCCTAACGGCCTGTACGAAGCCTTCGTCGGAGACGAGCTCCGCGAGCTCCACCCAGGCGTCGATCTGCCCGTCGGTGAGGTTCTCGGGCAGGTCGAGTACCGCCCCCTTCCAGAACCATTCTTTCCAGGCGGCGTCGAGGGGCACGTCCTCCACGGTCCTTTCCAGGTGCCTCCCCACGAACGCCTCGCGCTCGTGCGCCGACAGCAGCGCCAAGGCCCGCGCTCGATCCGGGTAGGGGCGCGTCGTTTTCTCTTCGCCTTCGCCGCCGGTCCCGAGGGAGGACTCGAGCAACGCGCGCCGGCGCGTGAGGGCTTTGATCTGGAGGTTGACCACATCGAGCTGAAGCCTCGCGGCCTCCTCGGGCCCGAGCTCTTCGGTAAGAAGCCGCTTTATGGTGGTCAGGTCGAAATCCGCCGCTCTCAAGGTGCGCACGGTCTCCAGGCGCGAGAGATCCTCCTTCGAGTACAAACGGTAGCCCGAATCCGTGTACCCGGAAGGGGGAAGGACCCCTTCGTCCGAGTAGTGGCGGATGGTTTTGACGGGCACGCCGCTCAAGCGAGAAACCTCCCCGATCTTGTAGAGCCCGGCGTTTCTCCCGTCCATCTCATCTACCCCCTTGACTCTCCAGCTACGGGAGACTCTACGCTGTTTTACGAAGCCCATCCATGACGATGACGTGGAACGCGGCGGCGGGAACGGAGCGACGGGGGAGGAGATCGCATGTGGATAGAAGCTATAAACGTGCTTTTGGGCCAGGAGGCCGCGCTGCGGGCACCGGAGGAGACGCGAGAGGCGGTCTACCGCGAGCGGGTGGACGAGCCGTTGCGGTCGTTCTGGGAGCCCGCGATGCGCTACATGCCGAAGCCCTCCGGGGATTCGGAGGGCGGCGCGCCGTCCGGCACCGTCTTGCTCGGCTTCTACGGCCCGGATGGGGACGCCGGGGAGGGCCTCGAAGCGCTCGCGAAGTTTGAGGAGGCGGGCTCCTTCGCCTCCTGCGTTGGCGCCCTCGAAGGGGCGGCGGAGGCACTGGCCCCGGGGGAGCACGGGGTCGAGGTCGAGAGCGTCGCGTTCTCGCTGGCGCTCGCGGACCCGCGGCTGCCGGATCTCACGGAGCGCAACCGGGGCTACACGGGCTTCGGTGGCATGATGGGCTACGCTGCGGTGCTAGCCTGGCCCGACGGTTACAACCTGGCCCGCCTGCCCTCCATCTCCGTCCACGAGCTGCACCACAACGTCCGCCTCGCCTTCGAGCCATGGACGCCCGGGACCACGGTCGGACAGTACGTCGTGCTCGAGGGCCTCGCCGAGGCCTTTGCGGCGGAGGCCCTCGGGGAGGAGCTTCTCGGGCCCTGGCCGAACGCACTCTCAGAAGAGGAGTTGGAGGCGGCGCGCCCCGTGTTCCGCGACGCCCTGGAGGTTTCGGGCTTCGACGAGATCCGCGGTTACGTCTTCGGTGATTGGGCGGCCTCGCGGATGGGCTACGTCCCACGAGGGCTGCCGGACTTCGCCGGCTACGCCATGGGCTATCGGATCGTGCGGGAGTATCTCGAGCGCTCGGGACGCACCGCCGCCGAGGCGACGTACGCACCGTGGCGCGAGATCGTCGATGGCTCGCGGTATCTGTAGCGGCGCGATCGATCCCCGCGCAAGGGTTGCCCATCGTAATGGGTCATGCAGAGCTTCCGTCGGCGCTGGCCCCGAGGGCGGGGCACGCCAGCGTGGGCGCATGGAGGTGCGAGCTTGAATCGGAAACTGCGACGGTGCCCGGGGTGCGGCGTCCTGTTGCCGGAGACCGAAGGGACGACTCACCGGTACATCGGGGCCTCGCCGGAGTGCTGGGCCGTCTTCGGCGAGGTCTCCGAGAAGGAGTATGAGGACTTCCGCTATGCGCGCGTCCACGGGCTCACCGTGGATGCGTACTGCGCTCAACACCCGGGGGAGCCGTCGCCGCAGGCGGTAAGATCGGTGGCCGTGCACCTCGTCGGTCTCTACTTGCACCTGGAGCGCGGCCTTTCGCCCCGAGAGCTCTACGCCGCTCGCCAGCGGGTAGCGTCCCTCGCGAAGGAGGGGAAGAAGGACGTCTTCTGGATGGAACCACCCGCGTTTCTCGGCGAGAGGACGGTCCTGTGCGTACACCATGCGAACGGGCCGGACGAGCACGCCGAGCGGGTGCGCGAGTGGGCGAGATCGGTGTGGGAAGCATGGTCGCCGCATCACGAGACCGTGCGCCGTTGGGCGGAGCC
>JADDPR010000462.1 GCA_016781775.1 Rubrobacter sp.
CCGTCGAGGCGGATGCCCGCGCCGCCCGGCGAGCGGTAGGCGGAGATCCTGCCGGTGTCCGGCCGGAAGCCGTCGGCCGGATCCTCCGTCGTTACCCGGCACTGGAGCGCCACGCCGCGCTGGAGGATACCCTCCTGGGAGAGACCAAGGTCGGCTAGCGTCTCGCCGCCGGCGATGCGCAGCTGGGCGTGGACGAGGTCCACGTCGGTCGTCTCCTCCGTGACGGTGTGCTCCACCTGGATGCGGGGGTTCATCTCGATAAAGGCGTACTCGCCGTCCTCCCCGACGAGAAACTCGACCGTGCCGGCGTTCCGGTAGCCGACTTGCCGTCCGAAACGGACCGCGTCCGAGCAGAGGCGGGCACGCAGCTCGGGGTCGAGGTTCGGGGCGGGGGCCATCTCCAGAACCTTCTGGTGGCGGCGCTGCACGGAGCAGTCGCGCTCGTAAAGGTGCATCACCTCTCCCCCACCATCCGCCAGGACCTGCACCTCTATGTGCCTCGGCCTCTTGATGGCCTGCTCCAAAAAAACGGAGCCGTCCCCGAAGGCGGCCTCCGCCTCGCGCGTCGCGGTCTCCACCGCCCCGGCCAGATCTTCCGGCCTCTCGACGAGGCGCATCCCCCTGCCCCCGCCCCCGCTCTCCGCCTTCACGAAGATGGGAAACCCGATCTCCTCGGCCCTTTCGCGAGCCTCATCGGGGTCCGAGATCGTCCCGGACGCGCTCAGCACGGGGACGCCCGCGCCTTCGGCCGCCTTCCGCGCCTCCAGCTTGTTCCCGGTAAGGGCGAGGACGGCGGGCGGCGGTCCCACGAAGACGATGCCGGCCTCCTCGCACGCCCGCGCGAAGGCCGGGCTCTCGGAGAGGAAGCCGTAGCCGGGGTAGATCGCATCCGCCCCGACGCGCTTTGCGGTCTCCACAAGGGTTCCGGGATCGAGGTACGCCCTCAAGGGGTGCTTGGGCTCTCCGATCTCGTAGGCCTCGTCGGCCTTCTGGCGGTGCAGGGAATCCCGATCGTCCGGCGTATACACAGCGACGGTGCGGATGCCCAACTCGTACGCCGCCCGGAAGGCCCGGATCGCGATCTCACCCCGATTGGCAACCAGCACCTTCTTCAACATCGCCGTCCCCTTCGGTCCGAGTCTCCGGCTCCCCGGTATGGACGAACTCGCCCCAGGAACCTCGCTAGATCTGCCCCAACCGCTAGGGTCGCACATACATGACTTCATGGTCAAGGTACGTGCCCGGGCACGTACCCTGACGGTTGACCGGCGAGCACGAAACACAGCACCGACCCTCCGCACACGTTCGCCCGCTACCCCTGCTAGTCCCCGACCCAAGGCCCGGACATACCGTTGCGCGGGCGCCTTACGCCGGCAGGTCGCGCCCGAGCTTGGCGAGGTGCGCCCGGGCCGCGAGCGCGGCGTAGGGATGCATCTCCGGCGGCGTGTCCCGGTAGGCAAGCGCCACTACCTCCCCCACCGTCGATGCTCCCTGCTCAAGCGCCGCGATAACCAGTTCTTCGCGCTCGCGGCGGTGGGCAAGGTACCCTTCGATCTTGGCGACGGCCTCCGTCACCTCCGGCCCGTGCCCCGGAAGGATGCGCGCAGGAGACAGCTCACGCACCCTTTCGAGGGAGGCCATATAGTCCGCGAGGTCGCCCTCCGGCGGGGCGATCATGATGCTCCCGCTCCCGGCGATAAGGTCCCCGGAGAGAAGGGTGCCGCTCTCGGGATGCCAGAAGCACAGATGGTCCGGAGCGTGCCCGGGCGTATGCACGCAAACCAGCCCCGGCGCCACCTCATCCCCATCCCCGAGCCCGTCGTTGTACGCGAGCACGGGGACGCCCGAGAGCTCCGAGAGGCGCCCGGCCCCGGACGCGTGATCGGGGTGGCGGTGGGTGAGGGCTATACGCTCGACGGGCCCGGCGGCGAGGACGGCCTCCAGATGCCCCTCATCCTCGGGGCCCGGGTCCACCACCGTGCCCCCCACCACGTAAGTGTTCGTGCCATCCAGCGTAAGCGGCCCCGGGTTGTGCGCCCGGACGGTCAGGAAGTCCATCGGGGGATTGTACCCGCGTGCCCCCGCCTCCCGCGATGGTCCCCTACGCCCATACGGGGGCCGATTGTGCGGGCGGTCGAACTCGTGGACAATGGCGATCTTACGGTGCGCGGAGTGGGAAAGGGGCGCGAGTTGAACGGCAGAGAGTTCGAGCAGATCCGGGTGACGTCGGAGGGTGGCGTGGCGACGGTGACGCTCGACCGACCCGAGCGCTACAACGCCCTGGGCGTGGGCATCGTCGGGGAGCTTCGGGAGGCGATCGAGGAGATAGAAGGCTCGGGCGAGGTCAGGGCCATGATCCTGACCGGCGCGGGCGAGAAGGCCTTCTGCTCGGGCGCGGACCTCAAGGAGCGCGCCGGGATGGACCCCGGCGAGAGGTGGGCGCACAACCGCTCCATGGTCGCCCTCGCCGAGGGCCTGGCTCGCCTGCAAGTACCCACGATAGCCGCCCTCAACGGTCTCGCCTTCGGCGGCGGGCTGGAGATCGCCCTCGCCTGCGATTTTCGCATAGCCGCCGAGGGCGCCCGTTTCGCGCTCCCCGAGGTGGGCCTCGGCATCATCCCGGGCGCGGGCGGCACGCAGCGCCTGCCCCGTCTCGTAGGTCCCACCCACGCAAAGGAGTTGATCCTGACGGGCAGGCGGATAACCGCCGAACGCGCGCTCGAAATAGGGCTCGTGAGCGAGGTCGTACCGGCCGGCTCCCTCATGCAGGCGGCGCGGTCCCTAGCCGGCGAGATCGCCGCCAACAGCCCGCTCGCCCTCGCCTACGCCAAGGCATCCGTGGACCTGGCCTCCGAGACGACGATAGAGCAAGGATTGCGCTACGAGACCGCAGCCATCCGCGCGACCCTCGCCTCCGAAGATTACCGGATCGGCCTCGCTGCCTTCGCGGAGAAGGAGTCGCCCGAATTCCCGCCGCTCTCCGCCCGCCGCATAACCTGACACCGAGCGCCACAGATAAAGATTTCCGGCGTGCTCATACGATGGGCCGAGCACGGAAAGGTGCGGGAACGTACCGGTGCCAAAGGCCGAACAACTCGACACAAACCTTCCTTGTCACCTGTGAAACCAGTCCCTTTCGCCGGTTCGAGACCCGACGCCGACGGGTAGACTTGTTATAAACCGAGGCGCGGAAGGAGCCCAACCATGCGGATCAAGACCTCCCTTACGACGAGCCTGACGAGGACCGGAGCCCTGAAAGTCACTACCAGGACCAAGGTGCCCATGCTCCCGGCGATGCGTACCTCGACGACCCTGGCGACATCGCCCCCGAAGAGGAAGTGCAGAAAGAAGAGAAAAGCGAGGACGCCCGCGCAGAGCTCGATACTCCCTCTGTTACGGTTCATCCGGTGAATGCGTACGAGGAGTCTTGGCAGAAGTTCCGGCAGGAGCGTCGCCTTGAGTTCGGGGGGCACACGGACCCGGAGTGGCAGAACGGCCACGATCTCTCCGCCTCCTTCGTGGTCCCCGTGGAGACAGACCGCATCCGCGAAGCTTTGGAGCCCCTCAGAGAAGCTCTGCAACCCTTCCCGTTCGTCTCGTTGCACCCGGACCACTTTATGCACATAACGCTCCTGCTCCCCGGCTTCGTGGTCCGCGAGCCGAAGACCGAGGATGAGTTATCTCCCGGTCGGCTGGGGGAGTTGGCATCCGAGGCGCGCGAGGCCCTCGCAGGCTTTTCGCCCTTCTGGGTAAACCTGCGTAACCTAAACGCTTTCCCAGGGGCCGTCTTCGTCGAGGTTCACGACGGGGGGAAGCTGGAGGAGCTGCGGGAGGCAGTTCGGAAGCGGTGCGGACTCGCGGAGCCGCCGGGGCCGCCGCATCTGACCCTGGCTTACATACATGCCCCCGACGGTACTCCCGCCCCGGAGCCGTTCGTTAGGGTGATCGAACGCCACCGCGACAAGCCGGTCGGCGAGCTCCTCGTGGACCGCATAGAGCTCACCCTGCTCGACCTCGGCGAGGAGTACCCCGAGCCCGAGACGTTCGCCGTGTTACCGCTGGCCGAAAAACCTGTGGGCTAAGGGGGCTTCAGGAACGCTCGGGAGCCGCGCAGGAACCCAGAAGAGCGGGCGTAAGTAGCCAGCGGAGAGCAGCCGTCCTGGCGCGGGTGGGGCCGTGGAAGCTCAGGCGCAGGGCACCGCCTTTCTTGATCCTCACGTCTACCTCCGCGTCGCCGGCCAGCAGATGGGAGACCAGCTCGTGCAGCCCGGGCCGGTGCCCGACGACGGTCACCGCTCCCGCTTCCGCGTAGTCCTCAAGCGCGATCGCCGCCTCCTCCGGCGACACCCCGGGCCCGAGGGCGGGGAACGCCTTCGGGTCGGGCCAGCTCTCAAGTCCGGCGAGGATCTCCGCCGTCTGCCACGCCCGCTCCAGCGGGCTGCTCAACAGCGCGTCCACCGAAGGCACGAGGTGGCCGAGCCCGCGGGCGGCCTTGCGGAACTCGTCCTTGCCCTCCGGCGTGAGCGGTCGCTCCCCATCGTCCGGCCACCGCTCCTCGTCCCGCTTGAAGGCCACGGCGTGCCGCACCACGTAGAGCTCCAAGCCTCTACCTCCCCTTCCGCTTGCCCTTGCCGGAGCCCTTCTTGTGGGGCTTCCCGCCCGCGCGCCGCTCCTTCTCCATCAGGCCCTCGAAGCCCTTCCACGCCTTGGCTCCGACCAGCACGCGGTACTCCCCGGCCGAGATCGAAGAAGACCTGAGCCCGGCGGCCTCGGCGTGGTAACGCTGGGCCAGGAGGCCCATGGCGAAGACCGTACGCTTGGGCAGACGCGGGGTCCCCACGGCGATCTCGCGCAGCATCTCGGCCGCGACGATCGCGTCCTGGTGCCTCCCCAGAGAGTCCTGCACTGCCTTGAGAGGCTTCACGAGCGCGGCGGTGGCCTCCTCGCCGTACACCCCGGAGAAGAACTCTAGGGCGTAGCGCAGGCGCTTGCCCCTCTTTCGCAGGTCGTGGAACTCCTCGGGATCGGAGCCCTCGTTCAGATGCTTCGCGGCCTTGCGCCACCCGCGGTAGCGCTTGCCGAGGATCTCCGGGGCCGCCTCCAGCACGGGCACGCCGGAGGCGGCCACCCCGGAAGACCCGTTCACGGAGGCCGCCTCCGGCGTCCCGGCGACGGAGGGTCCACGACGGAGCATTTCGGCGAAGGAAGACTCGAAGCGTCCGTAGCGGTCGGAGTCGAGCGCTTCGAGCATGCGCTCGCGCGCCTCGGCGCGCCGGGTCCCGAGGGCGGCGACGATCGACGTCAACGCCTCGTCCTCTTCTTTATCCCCGTTGCCGCCCAGCCCCTGTACCTCTTCGATCTGGACGTCGAGGTCGCGGACGTCGCCCAGCACGCCCGCGAAGTGGCGCAGCTCCTCGCGCAGCCAGCGGGAGCGCTCCGGCAGCGCGTCCTCGAAGAGCTTCATCGCGGCCCTCAGCCTGCGCGTGGCGACGCGCATGTCGTGCAGCTCCTCCGGATCCTCGCCCAACCGGGTGCCCGCCTCGTGCGCCCTCATCACGGCAAACTGGCGACGCAGCACCGCAAACGCCATCTCTCCGAGCGTGAGCGAGGCGTCAACCCTCGTAGCCCCAAAGTCCTCCCGGCTCTCCGGGCTCAACCCCGTGGCGAAGATTCCGGCTTCGTACTTGGAGATCCTGGCCCGACGCAGCCCCAGCGAGGCCTCCATCTCCCGGACGAACCTCTGTACCCGCGGGTCGGATGCGGCCCCGGCCTCCACCTCGACCTCCACGCGCGTCAGCCTGGCCAGATTCTCGCCCTCGCCAAAGGTTATCTGAGTGGAATCGAGCACGACCTCGCCCAACCGGGAACCTCCCCCGGTCTCTCCCCCTCCGGATGCTTCGCGCACGTCTCCCGCCGCATCCTGCACGATCTCGCCGTCCGCGGAGGCGGTGAGGGTGCCGCCGTTCCCCTCCGCCGCGTTCAGGGCGAAGGTCTTGCGGTTGGTGCGGACCTCGAAGATACGCCCGACCTCACGCTCGCCGACGAGCAGGCGCAGGCGCTCCGCTACGGGTCCCCTGGCCTTCCGCAGCGTGCCCATCTCCGCGTCTTTCAGGGGTTCGGAGATCTCACGCCGACGCCTGGGACCGCCGTCGGAAGGGGCAAGAGACTTCATCGTGGCCTCGCCCCCACCACCCGAATCGCGGAGGCGCAGGGCATACCCGGCGCGATACAGACGCCAATCTTCGGTGTCGTAGTAACCGTCCACTAGGTCCTCCGCCGAGCCCGGACCCACGACCAACTCGAAACCGGAAGACTCCTCCCCGAGCCATCCCTCGACGCGCCCGAGGTCGTCGGCGTCGAACTGCCACTCTACCTCCTGCACATCCTTCCCCCGGTCTTCCTTCCGCCCCGCCCCCGAAGCCCCCCTCCCTCGCGCGGGACGCCGCGCCCTCTTCGTCTCGTGCGCTCCACGGTTCTGCTCGGAGGTTTTCTCGCTCACGTTTGCTCCCATCGTAATCAGCCATGTTGTCTAGTTGTGCGGATCGTAGCACGCGAGAGCTTCGGGGCGCGTCCGGTCTTCGGATCGGTTTACAGCGGCTCTTCGAGGAGAATCGCCTGGCTGTCGAGGGGCTCCTCGCCCTCCTTAGGGCGGAGGCGTACGTAGGAGCCCTCCGGATTGAGTTCCCAGGCGTTCGCCGTATCGGCGAGTTGGAGGTCGAAGAGGCGACGGATCTTCTCGCGGTGGCGATCCTCCCTGAGGGGGAAGAGCGTCTCGATCCTGCGGTCGAGGTTGCGCTGCATCAGGTCCGCGCTGCCGAGGTAGATCTGCTCGTCATCGGCCCCGAAGGCGAACGCCCTCGCGTGCTCCAGGAAGCGCCCCACGAGCGAGACCACCCGAATGTTCTCGCTTATCCCCGAAAGCCCCGGCTTCAAGCAGCAGATGCCGCGGATGATCATCTCTATCTTCACCCCCGCCTGCGAGGCTAGGTAGAGCTCTTCGATGATGCTCGGGTCCGTGAGGTTGTTCATCTTGAAGGAGATCCTGACCGGCTCCCCACCCCTGGCCTTCTCCGCCTCCTCCCTTATAAGCTCCACAAACCTGCGGCGCATTGTGAGCGGGGCGACGAGCAACTCGTGAAAATCCTCCTGCTCGGAGTAGCCGGTGAGGTAGTTGAAGAGGTCCGTCCCGTCCTCGGCGATCCTTGGGTCGTCCGTGAAGTACGAGAAGTCCGTGTAGACGCGGGAGGTCCCGGGGTTGTAGTTGCCCGTCCCCATGTGGACGTATCGCCTGAGTCCCGGCTGCTCCCCTCCGCCCTCGCGGCGCACCACGAGGCACATCTTCGCGTGCGTCTTGAAACCCACGATCCCGTAAGCCACGTGTACGCCCCGGGCCTCCAACTGCCTCGCCCAGACGATGTTCGGCTCCTCGTCGAAGCGGGCCTTCAACTCGACGAGCACGGCGACCTGTGTCTGCTCGTCGCGCGCCCCCTTCAACGCCTCGATGATCGGGGAGTTCGACCCGACCCTATAAAGGGTCTGCTTCACGGCGAGGACGTCCGGGTCGGCCGCCGCCGCCCGCACGAACTCGACCACCGGGGCAAAAGAGTCGTACGGATGGTACAGCAGGACGTCGCCCTGCCGGATCGCCGAGGTAATGGAGCGCGACGTCCGGATCTCGGACGGCACCCTCGGCGTGAGCGGCGGGTACAGCAGGTCCCCGCGGTCGAGGTGCGTAAGCTCTTCCAGGTCCCCGAGCCCCAGGGGCTCCGGCACCGCGAAGACGGAGCCCGCGTCCACCCCGAGGTTCTCGGTCAGCCACCCGCGCAGCTCCTTGGGCATCGAGTCCGCGACCACCAGCCTCACGCTCTGCCCGAACCAGCGCCCCTCCAGCTCGTCCTCGATCGCCTGCAAAAGGTCGCTCGCCTCGTCCTCCTCGATCACGAGGTCGGCGTTGCGCGTCACCTGGAAGACGTGCCTGGACAGGATCTCCTTGCCCGGGAAAAGCTCGTCGAGGTTCGCCGCGATAACCTCCTCGACGCGCACGAGCTTTATCTCTTCGTGCTTCCCCGGCGCGGGTGCGGCCTCGGGTTCCTGCGTCGGCGGGACCTTCAAGAACCGCCGGATCGTGGTCGGCACCTTGATCCGCGCCATAAGCTCCCGTCCCCCGTCCCCTATGACCACGAGCAGGTTCAGGGATAGGTTGGAGATGTGCGGGAATGGGTGCGCCGGGTCGATGGCGAGCGGCGTAAGGATCGGCAGGATCTCCCGGGCGAACATCCCCCGCAGCTCCCTCTGCTCCCTCTTCGAAAGCCCGTCGTGGGGGATGATCTTTATGCCCTGCTCGTCGAGCGCGGGCAGGAGCTCTTCGCTCAGAATCTGCCGCTGCTCGGCCAGAAAGCGCTCGGTGTGCTCGTAGACGCGGCCGAGCTGCTCCTCGGGGGTCATCCCGTCCGGGACGGGATTCGGCAACTCGGCGACGACCTGCTGCTGGAGTCCCGAGACCCGGATCATAAAGAACTCGTCGAGGTTCGTCTCCGAGATGGAGACGAACCTCGCCCTCTCCAACAGCGGGTGCCGATCGTCCCTGGCCTGGGCAAGAACCCGCTCGTTAAAGCCGAGCCACGAAAGCTCCCGGTTTATGTACAGCGACGGATCGGAAAGGCTCGTGGTCTTCTCGGCGATGCTCAATTCACTTCCCCCCGTCCGGGTCTCCTTCTGCATTCTTTACGGCTTCCTCGGCGAGCGCGAGGAGCGCACCCTCCCTTATACCGCCGCGCGCGACGGTGAGGGAGCGCTTCTCGTAGCGCTCCAGGATCGCGGCTAACGTCGCCGCCGCCGCAGGCAGCACCCGCGCCCGCTCGGGCGTGAGCCCCTCCTCCCTCGCGAGGATCGCGGTCGGCTTCTGGGAGAGGTCCTCCGCGAGCTTCTTTAACCTCTCCGCCGTCAACTCCTCCCGCGTCACCTTGAGGATGGCCCGCGCCGAGCCTCCCACCGCCACGATCGCCGTCCCCTTCGGCAGCTTCCAATCGGGCAGCATCTCGCGCACGGCCTTCCTCAGCGCCTTGAGCTCCTTGGGACGAGGCCGGTCGCCGGCCGAGAAGCGCTCGGTAGTGCGGTTGGAGCCCAGCGGCAGCGAGACCTGTTTCCCGGCCCCCTTCACCGCCTCCCCGAGGATAAGCTGCGCGGAGCCGCCACCGAGGTCCACGACGAGCGCCGGCGCCTCCCAGACGTACCCCTCCCCGAGCGCCGAGACGGCGCCGCGAAAACCCAGGTCCGCCTCCTCCTCACCGGAGATGAGCCGCATCTCGAGCCCCGCCTTCTTGCGGACCTCCTCCACAAGCTCCCCGCCGTTCTTGGCATCTCGCACGGCGCTCGTCGCCAGAACCGTGGGCTCGGGCGCCCCGTTCATCTTCGCCACCATCCCGAAAAGCCTTATGGCCTCGGCGGCGAGCGGGATGCGCCCCTCCTCTATCCTCCCGGTCCGATCCACCCCCGCCCCGAGACGAGCCGAGATCTTCTCCCCCGTCACCGGCAAGACCGCCCCGTTCTCCACCTCCCCCACGAGAAGGTGGATCGTGTTGGACCCCACGTCTATAACGGCCTGCGGGCTCAACGTCCGTCCTCCCACCCCTCGCGCTTGCAGATCAACCGTCCTCCACCCTGAATTAGTGAACCGTGTTCTATCTCACGCCCCATCTTACCGCCCGCGCCCAGATCGTGATATAAGACGTCTACTGGGAATGATTCTCAATTGATGGGAAACTCCCCCGGCTCGCACGGGTCGGGGCCGAGCACGGAGGCGGCCATCTCCAAAAAGAACAAGTCCAAGAAGGGCTACGAAGGCGCCGTTGCGACGGCCGAGGCAAAATCTGCGACGAAGGTGCGTGATTACGAGTCTCACGTCCTGATCTGTACCGGCGGCGACTGCAAGAAGCGAGGCGCCAAGGACGTAAGAAAAACGCTCAAGGGTGAGTTGCGAGCCTCCGGCCTTCTGGGGGAGGTCCGCACCGACACCGTCGGCTGCCTCGGTCTTTGCAAGCACGGCCCGAACGCCGTCGTCTACGACGCAGCGGAGCCCAAGGGCACCTGGTACTTGGGCCTTCAGGACAAGGACGTCCCGGAAGTCGTCGAGGAGCATCTCGCGAACGGCGCGCCGGTCCGGCGCCTCGCCGCCGAGCGTCGCCCCCGCAAAGCCGGGAAAAAGTAACCGGAGAAGCCGTTCCACCTGGCGAGGGCTTGCGTAAGCCCTCGCCAGATGAACGCTTCGCGAAACCGCCTCCGAACCCACGAGCACGACGAAGAGGGGGCCGGGCTGTGTAAGCCCGGCCCCCTCTGGCGTTCTTTCGGATTTGCTGTGCTAGCTCTGCTTGAGCTCGGCCTGGACGATGAGGCGCCTCGAGTAGTCAGGCAGCGTGCACGTCTGCAGCGTCAAGACGTTCTTGCCCGCCACCGGGTCCAGCACGTACAGGTCCGTCGGAGCCACGTCGAACTCCTTGTACACCTCGTACACGTACTCCTTGCCGTTCGCGTCCTCCACCGTGACCTCGTCCCCGTTCTCCAACGCGTCCAGGTCCCAGAACGCCAGGAACGACTCGGTGTTGGGGTAGCCCAGGCGGTGGCCGGCGATGTAGACGTTGGCCTCCTCCTCCCACGGGAAGCCCGTCCCCTCCAGGTGTATGGCGGCGTGCTCCTTCAGCGCCGGCTCGTCGTTGCCCACCGTGGTGGGGATGGTGTCGTCCCGTATGCGCGCCATCTTGGGGACGGTGAGCTTGAGCGTCTCGTCCTCGGGCACCTCGGCGGCGGCCTCCCCGGCGGCGGGCGCCTCGGCGGGCTCGGCGCGCTTCTCGGGCTCCTTCGGGGCCTCGGGGGCGTTGGCCGA
>JADDPR010000331.1 GCA_016781775.1 Rubrobacter sp.
GTCGCGTCGTCTCAACCGCTCCGCCCCACGCCGTATCTCCCCGAGCACGAGAACGCTCAAGTGAAGGTCTTCGGCGGGGGTCGATGAGATCCAACGCACCAGCCCCTCGTCGCCCCGCGGCTTGCGCGCCTCCGAGAGTACATTCGTATCCAGCAGGTACCTCACCTTACAGCTCTACGTCCCGAGGCAACTCCCTCGGCCGCTCCAGGTCGAGCACGCTCAAGTCCGGCCCGCTCATCAAAAACTCCTTGAAGTCCATCTCCTTGCCCTCTTCGCGCTCCTTCATCCGTCGATACTCCTCCGCCGGCACCACGACGACCACCTCCTCGCCGTGCCTCGTCACCACCTGCGGCCCCTCCCGCTCGGCCCGCCGCACCAGTTCGCTGAACCTCTGCTTCGCCTCCTGCAACTGCCAACTCATCTCCCATACCTCCCTATTCTGTCCAACCTGTCTAGATTATATGGCGTCTCAAGATGCCGAAGCCCTGCACGTTTCGTGACGCGCGTAACAACGAGCGTGTGGGGGCGCCGCTAGAATAGGGCCATCTTGATAGAAGTCGAGAACATCACCCGCCGGTACAAGAGCAGCGGGCGCGGCATCGAGGGCGTCAGCTTCGCTGTCGGGTCCGGCGAGGTCTTCGGCCTCATGGGCCCCAACGGCTCCGGGAAGAGCACGCTCTTGCGCGTCCTCTCGACCGCGATGGCGCCGGATGGGGGGACCTTTCGCGTGGACGGCGCGGACGGGCTTCGGGAGAAGCGCAAGGCACGGGCGGCGATGGGCCTCATGGTCGATCGGCCAACGCACTACGGCGACCTCTCGGGCTGGGCGAACGCTTACCTCTTCGCCCGGGCCTATGGGATGGAGGAGAAGGAGGCCAACGCGGCTCTGGCGGAGCTCTTCGACTACTTCGGGCTCGCCGAGTATCGGGACGATAGGGTCAAGACTTACTCCTACGGGATGGGCAAGAAGCTCGGTCTGATCGAGGCGATGGCGCACGCGCCGAGGGCCCTGATCCTGGACGAGCCCTCCCTGGGCCTGGATTACTCTTCGCAGCTCGCCTACGAGGCGAAGGTAAGGGAGCTTGCCTCGAACGGGGTCGCCGTGCTCCTCGCGAGCAATCAGGTCGACGAGGTCGAGGCGCTGTGCGACCGCGTCGCCTTTCTGCACCGGGGACGCCTCGTGGAGACCGGCACGCCGGAGGAGCTTATCTCCTCGATAAAGGGCATACGCCGGATCGAGGCTACCCTGCGTAACCCCGTGGATTACGCCTCCCTGGGAGACGTAGCCGGGGTCGAGCACGTGACGACGGAGGGGTGCAAGCTCGTGCTCCAGTGCGAGGATCGGGCGGGGATCGTCGCGGACGTGGTCGCGGGGATCGTGGGGGCGGGCGGGGACATAACCGACCTCGCGGTGCGCCGGCCGTCCCTGGAGGACGTGTACGTGAAGCTGACCGGAGAGGCGCTAAGAGATGCTGAAGGTTAACCCGCCCGATACCTACTGGAAAAAGGACGTCGCCCTCTTCTTCGGCAAGAGGTTCTCCCTCGTCATAAAGCTGCTTTATCCCATGGCGCTCATCGTGCCGGTCGCCATCAGCGACATCCCCGCCCAGTACGCCGCTGCCGTTATCGGGATCGTGGCGATCATGGCCGGCACCTTCGGGGCGGGCGAGAGCCTCACGATGGACCTCAACGACGGCATCCTGATGCGCGTCGCCCTCACGCCCCTCTCCCCCCGCCGCATCGTCTTCGAGGTCCTCGCCGTGAACGCCGTCCTGGACTTTATCCAGCTTCTGCCGGCGCTCTTGCTGGTTTATGCGTTCAACCCGGCGCCCCTGGTGTGGGTGCTCGCGGCGACCTTCGGCGTCTTCGCGACGCTCCTCACGGCGAACTGCATCGGGATCTTTATCGCCAACTTCACCCAGTCGCCGGCGGACGTGCTCCTGTACGCGACAGCGATCCTGGCGCCCCTGATCTACCTCTCCGGCTTCTTCCGCAACCGGAACCCTACCGGCCTCCTGGCGACCCTTCGGGACTTCGTCCCCTTCGCCTACATGAACGACGCCCTCAAAGCCGTCTTCGGCGTCGCCACGCGGACCGCCCCCCTGGAAGTCTTCGTCTACCCGGCCCTGATCTGCGCCGTCCTCGCCGCCGCCGTCTGCCTCACGGCCCCGCGCCTCTTGACGCCCCGCTTCTAGCCCCCGAGGTTACGGCCGTGGCGGTAGGGGTATCCCTACCACGGTCAGCTAGAAGAACCGGGGATTGCCATCATGCAGAGATCAGAGCGCACACAAGCCCTCGAAGAGGCCGTGCGGCACCTGGAGTCCGCCAGGACCGACCCGGCCCGCATCGGCGAGCTGGATTTTGAGGACGCCCGCGTGGCCGGCCTCGTCACGGCCGCCCTCAGCGCCGCGCACGCCGCCCTGTCGGCCGCCACGAAGCGCGACAACCTCGTCGAAGGTACCCCACCGAACCGCTAGCCTTGCCACAACCGGGGTCTCCGCCCCACACGGATATCCCGGTCGATACCCGAAATATTTCGTAGGTATCAAGCACCGAGGTCGCCTCTGCTATCATGCGCCGGCGCAGGTCGGACGGTGGTCCGATCTCGGG
>JADDPR010000256.1 GCA_016781775.1 Rubrobacter sp.
AGGCATACAGCGGATAGGCGTCCGTAAGGGCGGTGACGCGGTCGCGCAGACCCTCCGTCTCCCCCCGGATGGCGGCGACGATGATGTCGGCGATCTCGCGCATCTCGTCCTCGCCCATCCCGCGCGTCGTCATCGCGGCGGTGCCCAGGCGGACGCCGCTCGTCACCGTCGGCGGCTCGGGGTCGTTCGGGATCATGTTCTTGTTGCACGTCACCCCGACCTCGTCGAGGACGTGCTCGAGCTGCTTGCCGTTCGTCCCCGTGCCCCTCAGGTCCACGAGCATGAGGTGGTTGTCCGTCCCGCCGGAGACGAGGTTGACCCCGCCCTCCAGCAGACCGTCCGCAAGGGCCCTCGCGTTCTCCACGATGCGGCGGGCGTAGTCCTTGAAGTCGGGCCTCAGAGCCTCTCCGAAGGCGACGGCCTTGCCGGCGACGGCGTGCATGAGCGGACCGCCCTGCATCCCCGGGAAGACGCGGCTGTTGATCTTCTTGGCGAACTCCTCGCCGCTCAGGATCATGCCACCCCTCGCCCCCCGGAGCGTCTTGTGCGTCGTCGTCGTGACGACCTCGCAGAAGGGCACCGGCGAGGGGTGAACGTCGGCCGCGACAAGCCCCGCGATGTGCGCCATGTCCGTCAGGAAGAACGCCCCGACTTCGTCCGCGATCTCCCGGAACTTCTCGAACTCCAGGACGCGCGGGTACGCGCTCGCCCCGGCGATGATGAGCCTCGGCTTCTCACGCCGCGCCGTCTCGCGGACCTCGTCGTAGTCGATATAGCCGTTCTCGCCGACCCCGTAGTGGACGAAGTCGTACATGCGGCCGGAGAAGTTGAGCTTCATCCCATGCGTGAGATGCCCACCGTGCGCGAGGTCCATCGACAGGACCTTGTCGCCCGGCTCGATCAGGGCAGCATAAGCGGCCTCGTTGGCCTGGCTCCCCGAGTGCGGCTGCACGTTCACGTGCTCCGCCCCGAACAACTCCTTGGCCCGCTCGATCGCGAGCACCTCGACCTTGTCGACCTGCTCGCAACCGCCGTAGTACCTCTTCCCCGGGTACCCCTCGGCATACTTGTTCGTCAGCACCGAACCCTGCGCGGCCAGCACCGCCGGAGACGCGAAGTTCTCGCTCGCGATCAACTCGATCGTCGTCCTCTGACGCTCGAGTTCACCGTCAAGCGCCGCCTGAACCTCTGAATCAACCTCAGTGTACGGGCCTATCATTCTTCTACCTCCGGTTCACGGTAAAACTGACATATGGTTTACGGTTAGGGGGCGCCTGTCCCGGTGCTCGACGGTGTTGCGTACTGCGGTTTGTGCCGTACCCCCACGCCTTTCCCCTGCTAATCGGACAGACCCTGTGAGTATAGACGTTACACACTAACGCCTCAAACGAGGGGTGTGGCGCGTCTCACCCCCTGGTCAGGCGCGAGATCGTCACCTCGTCCAACCCGGCGCCCGCCCTGAGGACTGCGACTCGACCATCGGAGAGATCCACGACCGCGGAGGCCTCGCCACTCCCCGATCCGCCAGCCACAACGAAGTCCACTTCCTCCTTAATGCCAGGATCCACGTCGTCCAGCTTCGCCGGCGCGGACCCTCCGGAGGGGTTGGCGCTCGTGGCGTAGATCGGCGCCCCGTATGCGGCGAGGAGCTCTCGGACGGCCGGGTGGTCGGGCACGCGCAGGCCCACTGTTCCGCCTTCCTTCGCATCCAGCACGAGGGTCAGGGGGCCGGGCCAGACCGAGGATGCTAGCGATTCGGCGGCGGGGGGAACGCGGGAGGCCAGCGCGAAAGCCTCCTCCGCCGAGGGACAGAGCAAGGCTATGGGCTTTGCGGGGTCCCTGCCCTTGATCCCGGCCAGCCTCGGGAGACCCGGTTCGCCGGCCACGAGCCCGACCACCGTCTCCGTAGGCACGAGCCCGACGTTCCCGCGTTGTAGGAGTTCGGCGGCCTCTCGTGGCGCGACGGTCCTCAAGCGCCGGCTCTCCACTTCAGAAGGGCGACCCGGGGCGTGCCCGTAAGGTCGAGGACGATGCCTAGCGGCGAGAACCCCAGACCTCTGCCCAGCTCCGGGACCGCCCGATCCTGGTCGTGCCCTATCTCCAGCACGACGTCGGCCCCGTCGACCAACAACGGGGGCGTCTCCTCGAAGATGCGCCGGTAGAATTCCAGGCCGTCGGGGCCGCCGTCGAGGGCGGTGCGCGGATCCCAGTCGCGGACCTCCGGGGAGAGCCCCTCGACCTCCGCGCTGGTTATGTAAGGCGGGTTGGAGACGAGGACGTCGACGCTACCGCGCAACGCGTCGAGGCCCTTCGCTATATCGGCGTGGTGCAGGCGGACCTCGACCCCGGCGCTCTCGGCGTTGGACCGGGCTACCTCCAGAGCGCCTTCGGAGATGTCGGTGGCGTGCACCTCGCAGCGGGGGCGCTCCTGGGCGATGGAGAGGGCGATGGTGCCGGGGCCGGTGCCGATGTCGAGGACGCGGCAGGCGCCCCCGTGCTCGTCGATGCGGGCGAGGGCTACGCTCACGACGCTCTCGGTATCGGGTCGCGGTATAAGGGCATGCTCGTCGATGTCGAGCTTGAGGTTCCTGAAGTAGGCATAGCCGAGGATACGCTGCACGGGCTCACGCTCGAGGCGGCGCTGGATCCAGGCTTCATAGGCCGCTGCCTGCTCGTCGGTCAGGGGCTCCTCTCGCCTCATCACGTCGCCGCGTCGGAGGTCGAGTAGCTCTGCCATAAGTATCTCCGCAGAGGCCGCGGGCTCCGGCACCCCGGCCTCCTCGAGCCTCGCCGCGGCCTCCCGGATCGTCCGGTAGGCGCTCGCCCGCGTTACTTTATCTGCCCGCCCCATTGCCGGCCGCCGGCGCGTTTGCCTCGGCGGCGAGCTTCTCGGCCCGCTCCTTGGCGGAGAGCGCCTTGGTGAAGTCCTCCAGGTCGCCGCCTAGCGTAGCCTCGAGGTTGTGGGAGGTCACGCCCACGCGGTGGTCCGTGATGCGGCCCTGGGGGAAGTTGTAGGTACGGACCTTCGCGGAGCGGTCGCCGCTTCCAACCTGGGCGAGGCGCATCTCGCCGGCCTGCTTCGCGCGCTCCTCCATCTCGCGCTCCAGGAGGCGCGATTTCAGGATGCGAAGGGCTTGCTCCTTGTTCTGGAGCTGGCTCTTCTCGTTCTGGCAGGTCACCACGAGGCCGGTCGGCTTGTGCGTGATCCTGACCGCGGAGTCCGTCGTGTTCACGCTCTGGCCGCCGGGGCCGCTCGAACGGTACACGTCGATTTCCAGGTCGTTCGGCCCGATCTCGACCTCCACGTCCTCGGCCTCGGGCATCACCGCGACGGTCGCCGTGGAGGTATGGATGCGCCCCTGGCTCTCCGTCTTCGGGACCCGCTGGACCCGGTGCGTCCCGCCCTCGTGCTTGAAGACCGAATAAGCGGCGTCCCCCTCGATCTCCAGGATGACCTCCTTGTAACCTCCGACCTCGGCGGGGTTGGAAGAGAGGGTCCGGTGCTTATAGCCCAAGCGGTCCGCGTAGCGCGAGTACATCTCCTCGAGCTCGCCCGCGAAGAGCGCCGCCTCGTCGCCACCGGCGCCCGCCCGGATCTCGACGATCACGTCCTTGTCGTCGTTCGGATCGCGGTCGACGAGTTCGACCCGGATCTTCTCGGAGAGATCCCGCACCTTCTCCTCGGCCGCCTCGGCCTCCGCGGCGTAGAACTCCCGCTCCTCGGCGTCCTCGGCGGTCGGGGCGAGCTCCCGCGCCTCCTGACCCTCCTTCATCGCGTCGAGCAGCGCTTGGGACATCTCCGCTCCACGCCGTATCCTCGAATGCTCCTTGGCGACCTCGGTGTAGCGGCGCTGGTCGGAGTAGATGTTCGGGTCCGAAAGCTCCCGGGTCAGCGCTTCGTGGCGCGCCAGCGTTTCCTCGGCGAGTTTTACTACCTGTTGGTCCATAACCTGAGTAACTCTTCTCGGTTGCTAGATAACGAGCTGGCTTGTGGCGTCGGGCTTTATGCGGGCCTCTTCCTCCAGGGAGAGGACCTTCTTCAACGACGCCATCGCGACCTCCACCTGATCGTCCGTGGGCTCACGGGTGGTCAGCTTCTGAAGCTGCAGCCCCGGCCACACGAGCACGCGCACGATGGGGTTGCCCTGATTCCTCGCGCTCCACATGATGAACTCGAAGGCCAACCCGGCGACGAGCGGTATAACAACCACGCGCGCCGCGAGCGCCTCGACCCACCAGTCGATCGGCAAGAGGCTGAACACCAGGATGCTCATGACGAGCACGTAGAGGATAAAGCTAGTCCCGCACCTCACGTGGCTCGTGTCCAGCTTGCGGGCGTTCGCGGGTATCATCTCTTCCCCCCGCTCGTAGACCTTGATGGCCTTGTGTTCGGCACCGTGGTAGGCGAAGAAGCGTTTGATGTCCTTGCTCACGGCCGTGATGCCCAGGAGGTACAGCATGAAGATGCCGATCCTCAAGGCGCCCTCGACGAGGTTGAAGAGGAGCGGATTCTCGATGCTGTTCCCGATCAGCCACCCCAGCCCCTTCGTCCCGAGGACGGGGGCGGCGAGGAAGAGGAGGAAGGCGAGCACGAGACCGAAGATCATCGTGAAGGCGATCTCCTTTTTGGAGAGATCCTCCTCCTCGCCCAGGGCTATGTTCGTCGAGAGGGCCAGCGCGCGCATACCGAGCCACAGCGTCTCGGCGAGCGAGAGGAAACCCCGGATCACGGGCAGCCTGAAGAGCTTGCTCTTTCGCGTGATCGAGCGGAACGGCTCCGCCTGTACATCGAGCTCGCCCTTGGGCGTCCTGACCGCCATCCCCCAGAAGTTGGGGGAGCGCATCAAGACGCCCTCCATTACCGCCTGTCCGCCGACCCTCACGATTTAGCCCCTACTACCGGTTCTGACGGGCCTGCTGGCGGTTCCTGAACCGCTGCACCCGACCGCCGGAATCGAGGATGCGCTGCTTGCCCGTGTAGAAGGGGTGGCAGTTCGAGCAGACGTCGACCGTGATCGCGTCGCCCGCCGTGGAGCGGGTCTCGAAGTCGATGCCGCAGCTCGTGCAATGCACGTGAGTCGTCGTGTACTGAGGATGTGTATCCGTCTTCAACGTGAACCTCCGATTGTGTTACCGATCGTAAGAAAGTATTTTACCGCGCCGCGCGAGAAAAACCCGGGACGCCCGCCGCGACGCGGCCGCCCCGGGTTGTGGTCTCGGCTTTAGCCGCGGACGCGCTGGAGCTCGCGGAGGAACTCGGCGTTGGTGCGGGTCTCCTTGAGCTTCTGGATGAGGAGCTCGACCTTCTGGTCCGTCCCCAGGGCCCCGAGGATGCTCCGGACCTGCCAGACCCGCTGGGCCTCGGCGGCCTCCATGAGAAGCTCTTCCTTTCTCGTCCCCGAGTCCTCGACGTTGATGGCCGGGTAGATCCTCTTGTTCGCGAGCTTGCGCTCGAGGTGGAGCTCCATGTTGCCCGTGCCCTTGAACTCCTCGTAGATGACCTCGTCCATGCGGCTCCCGGTCTCGACGAGCGCGCTCGCAAGGATGGTCAGCGATCCGCCGTCCTCGATGTTCCGGGCCGCGCCGAAGAACTTCTTCGGCGGGTAGAGCGCCGCAGAATCGACGCCACCGGAGAGGATGCGCCCCGAGGCCGGCGCGGCGAGGTTGTAGGCGCGGGCGAGGCGGGTGATCGAGTCGAGCAGGACGACCACGTCCTCCCCCTCCTCGACGAGCCGCTTGACGCGCTCGAGGACGAGCTCGGCGACGGCGATGTGGTTCTCGGAGGGCTGGTCGAAGGTCGAGGAGACTACCGTGGCCTCCTGCACGCTCCGCTCCCAGTCCGTGACCTCCTCCGGGCGCTCGTCGGCGAGGAGGACGAAGAGCTTGACCTCGGGGTAGTTCGCGGCGATGGACTGCGCGATCTGCTTGAGGATCGTGGTCTTACCGGCCTTCGGCGGCGAGACGATGAGCCCGCGCTGGCCCTTTCCGATCGGTGCCGTCAGGTCGATGACCCTGGGCGCGATGTCGTTGGGCTTCCACTCCAACCGCAGGCGCTCCTCCGGATAAAGAGGCGTCAGATCGTCGAAGCTGACGCGGCGGCGGCCCTTCTGGGGCTCGCTACCGTTGACCGTCTCGATGCGGACCAGCGCCGGGTACTTCTCGCCGTCGCGGGCCGGGCGGATCTGGCCGACCACCTCGTCGCCGCGTCTGAGGTTGAAGCGCTTGATCTGAGACGTGGAGACGTAGACGTCGCCCTTGCCTTGGCTGTAGCCGTTGGTCCTCAGGAACCCGAACCCGTCGGGCAGGACGTCGAGTACGCCGCTCTGGACCTGCCCCTGACCGTCGCCACGCTCGCCCTTGTCCCCGCGCCCGTCGCGACGGTTTTCGCCCCGGTCGCCGCGCCCCTTCTTCTCGTTGCGGCGCTTCTCGACCTCCTCGGGGGCCGCCACGGCGGCGGTATCAGCCTCGCCGAAGGCGTCCACCGGCGGGGTCTCCGTGGCGACGCTGGAGGTGCCGTTCGTGGAGCCGTTCTGGGCCTCGGGGACCGCGCCGTCCGTGGCGCCGTTCGCCCCGGGGGCTGCGGGCGCCACGTCGGCCGCGGGCTGCTCGGTCGCCGTGGCGGCCTGGGCCTGTGCATCGCTCTGGCCATTATCCGGCCCGCCGTTGGCCTGCTCGGTGGCCGTTTTGTATATCAGCTCGGCAAGCTGGGGCTTGCGATACTTGCGGTATTGCTCGATACCAAGCTGAGAGGCAATCTGGTGCAGATCGCTCAGGGGCTTGCGCTCGAGGGTGGCTAACTCGGTCATACTCTCTACCTCTCCTGTTTCGGTACGCGAATGCGTGGCTTCATAAGATGTTGCGCTTGTCTTCTTAAAGTTGGAAGCCCTGCGTCCCGGCGTCGGGCTCGAGGGCATGGATGGTGTCCATGAATCGTACCATACGGGGTTCGGTGGACATCACCACCGAGTGCGTCCGGCCGCCCCCCCTGAAGTACCTGACCCCGTTGAGGATCTCGCCCGACGTGATCCCCGTCGCCGCGAAGACGACGTCGGAGCTCTGGATGAGGTCGTCCATCGTAAGCTTTTTCTCGGGGTCGTCGAGGCCGTACTCCTTGAGCTTCTCGACCTGAGAACGCTGAGTGGGCCACATCTTGGCCTGCATCTCCCCGCCAAGACACCTCACCACGGCCGCGGCGAGGATACCTTCGGGCGCCCCACCGATGCCGATGATGGCATGAAGCCCCGCCCCGCGTAAGCCCACCGCGATCGCGGGCGTCAGGTCGCCCTCCTGGCGAAGCTGGATCCTGGCGCCCGTCGCCCTTATCTGCTCGACGAGGTCCTCGTGGCGCTCCCGCTCCAACACCGCGACGGTGATCTCCGACGGCTTGCGACCGTAGCCTTCAGCTATCGCCTGTATGTTCTCGGAGACCGGCGCGTCTATGTCGATCTTGCCGCGCGAGTTGGGCCCCACGATGAGCTTGCTCATGTACATGTCCGGCGTCCTCAACATGGTGCCCCTGGGGGCCGCCGCGATCGCGGCGATGGAACCCTGCTGTCCGCGCGCAAGAAGGGTTAGCCCCTCTATGGGCTCGATGGCAAGATCCACCTCGCCCTCGTTCGGGTCCGCCGTCCCGATCGTGTCCCCGACGTTCAGGGTGCCGGGGGACCCAACGAGAGAATGAACCTCGCCTCTCTCGTTGAGCCGCTCCTCACGCAGGATCGCCACGCGTCCACAGAAGGGCATGGCAGCGAGCTCGCGCCTCAACGTCTCCATAGCTAAGGAATAAGCTCGCTCGGGGGTTCCAGCCCCCCCAAGTGGCGCGACCCGTAGCGCGACACGCTCGGTTACGGCTGCGTATTCGATCGCGGACGATGCGACGCTCTCTGAGCGGCGCTCAGCCATGCTCACACAAGAAGACCACTCGACCTTCCTACAAACCGGGGTCCTGCGGTTGGCGAAGACCCATCGGGTCGGGCTCCATCGGAATCGACGCGGGGCTATCGGGGGTGCGAACCCGCCGGTTGTGCGTCGATAGGATAATTATACACCACTTCTCGCATCCACGTCTTCTCTTGCTCCTCCCGCGTCAAACCGGGCGATGGCCTCCCGCGCGAGCGACAGGAGAGCCCCGTCCAGGGCCGCGCCATTCCCGTTAAGGGGCAACGGGTCGTTGTCGCAGTAGAGGACCGGTCTGCCCTCCCCCGCCCCGCGCCGGGTAACCACGTCGACCGCCGCTGCTTTGATCTCCGTCAGGTACGCGTCGAACGGGAGGGCACGCGCCGACTCCAGATCCCGCGCGAGCGCCCGCCTGTCCGAGAGGTTCCCCGACGAGACGACGACCTCGCAGCCATAGCGCTCCTCGAGGTGCCCGGCGAGCTTCGGGAGGACCGCGGCCGGGGCCGTGGAGACGTAGGCCACGCGCAGCCCCCGGACCTCCCCGACCGGACGCGGCCGGAAGACCGTCGGCACCACCGGGAGATCCGGCCTGACCTCCCCCACCGTCTCCACGATGGCGCGCACCCTTCCTGCGTCCGCCATAGGCTCCTCGCTCATCGTCAGGAGCAGCAGGTCCGAGACGAGGAGGCGGTAGGCCCCGAGGTACCCCGCTACGTACTCCGGGTCCTGGTGCGCCCCCGCGACGAGCACGCGCCCCTCGACCTCGACCGGCGGCATCGCCGCCCCCGACCCGTCGAAGAGCGTGAGGTGGGTATCGAGCCCGTTCGCCACCTCCGCCCCCTCCAGGACGTTCGAGACGAACGGCTCCCCCGAGAGCCCGCCTCCGCACCTCCTGCAGCCGACAGTTACGACCCGGCTGAGGGCCGCCGTCTCGTAGCAGTCGGACGCCGCATGAGCCCCCTTGCCCAAGGCTTCGAGGAGGAAGTCGCTCCCGACGCTCATCTTGTGGCCCTCGATCACCTCCGGCTCCGCAGGCCCTCCGCGCCCCATCGAAACCACGCAAGGGTCGAAGCCGCTCACCGAGAGCAGGCGGGCCAGGTAGCCCGAGATCGCCGTCTTCCCGACCCTCTTGCCCGTCCCGATCACCGCGAGCGACGGCTTGGTGGAGACGCGGCGCAGCGTGGGCGCCGAGAGCTCGAAGTCGCTCCCCTTGTACCGGGCCCCGGCGGCGAGGACGAGCGACGCTATGCGCATCCGCTCCCGATACCCGACCACCGGCTCGTCCGAGAGGTCCACGACGACCTCGACGCCCGGGTGCTCCCGGAGCGCGTTCCCGACCGCGGAGACCGGGTCCCCGCCGTGTACGAGCGGGACCCCGTAGTCCGTCCCTTCCTTGAGCTTCTCGGTGCCGCCGAGGAACGCCGCCGCCACGGGGGTCAGCTCCGTCGAGCCCGCTATGCTCTCCATGGCATCGAGTACTACGGGCGGGTAGTGCTCGCCGTCGATAAGGAAGAGCGCCCTCAAAGGGACGTCTACACCTCCCCGGAGCCGAGGCCGGGAACCTCCGTGGGGGCCTGGACCTGCGCGTCTATCTTCTCTTCGTAGCGGGAGTACTCGTGGGTCTCCGCGTCGAAGTCCACCGCGAGCTCGCGCTCCTTGAACGGGTACTTGCGGAAGACCTTCACGCGGGGACCTTCGATCTCGATGATGTTGTAGCAGGGCCGCGTGTTGCCGCGAAGACGCGTCGTCGAGGCGGTGCCGGCGTTCACGATGAACATGTTCTCCAGGCGCCAGGAATACGGTACGTGCTTGTGGCCGGAGAGGACCAGGTCCACGTCAAGTTCGGCCAGAAGCTCCAGGAGGTCGCCTGCGTCGAAGATGATGTTCCTCTCGCGGCCCGTCCCCGGTATCGGCACGAGGTGGTGGTGGACCACGAAGATCTTCAACCGGTCCCCGGCGTTCTCGAAGCAGTTTCGGATGAAGCCGTAGTGCTCGCGCCCGACCCTACCGTCGTTCAGGTCGGGCTCCGAGGAGTCCACCCCGACCATGATCGCCTCGTCGAACTCGATCATCGAGTAGCGCTCCCCGAAGAGCCGCTCGAAATGGATGTAACCGACGTTCCTGGAGTCGTGGTTGCCCGGGATGACCATGAGGTTCTCGCACCGGAAGCGGCTCACGTACTCGGCCGACTGCTCGAACTCCTGCCGGTAGCCCGCGTCGGTGAGGTCTCCGGAGACCACCACCGCCGTCGGCTCCATGTCGTTGATCTCCAGGATGGACCGCTCCAGGAGGTCCGGGATAAAGTAGGCGCTACCGCAGTGGATGTCGCTGATCTGGCAGATCGTCAGCCGGCCGTCGCTGTCCATGTTCCCCCGAAAACCTCCTCGCGTGCGATACGCACGAATTATAACGGAGCCGTGCCCCCCGCTTGCCGGAGTGCACGGGAAGAGGCCATCCGCGATGGCGTACACGACGGCCTGGATGCATTCGGCAATCCCGAGCATGCCCCCGATGCTCTTGACATGGGTCTTACCGTGGTCTGGCCGAACGTAAGCGCGTCAGTGATCCCGGCGTGTCAGACCCAGACCATAAACGCAAGAACAAGAACCTTACGCTTATGGCCAGAGCTTGATGGTCAGGGGGTCGGCACGCGGCTGGAGCCCTTCTTACGATCCTTCCCGTCGAGGTCCACAATCGCTTCGCCGAGGGTTTCGACACGCAGCCCCACTTCGCGCACGACGTCGGGCGAGACGACGGCCGCCGAGGTCCTGGGGGCTTCGCCCTCGCGGTGCGCCATCGCGAGGAGGAGATCCGGCGTGCATTCTTCTCGACGCGCTTCATGCGGGTGCTGGACTCGCGGGGAGGGAGGCGGCGCTGCGGCTAGCGGCGGAGAGCCTCACGCTCGAGCACGCGGGGGAGCCGCTCTCGCGCTATGGGGTAAAGGCCGAG
>JADDPR010000454.1 GCA_016781775.1 Rubrobacter sp.
GACCTCGCGCCCACGATCTCCTACCTCCTCGGCGTCGAGCCGCCCGCGGGCTCGACCGGCCGCGTCCTTACCGAGGCTCTGGAGCGCCGGGGCGCGGGCGCCTCCCGTGAGCGCTCGTGAGACGCCTCGCCGTTGTAGTCCCCGCGATGAACGAGGAAGCGACGATCGGGGAGCTTCTGGAGCGCGTCGCGACCGTAGAGGTACACGGCCATGAGCTCTTCACGGTCGTAGTGGACGATGGCTCCTCCGACAGGACCGGGGAGATCGCCCGCAGGGGTGGCGCCACCGTCGTCCGGCACGAGGTGAACAGGGGCCTGGGCGCGGCCGTCCGCACGGGCCTCCGCTCGGCGGTGGAGGAGGGCGCGGACCTCGTCGCCTACCTCGACGCGGACCTCGAGTACTACCCGGAGGACATCCCCCGGCTCGTCGAACCGATCCTTCAGAGAAGGGCGAACTACGTGCTCGGGAGCCGGTTCAGGGGGGAGAGCGGGGTGCGGGGGATGAAGGCGTACCGCTGGATCGGCAACCACGTCTTCACCACCCTGCTCATCCTCCTTACGCGGCGCCCCATCACCGACGGCCAGACGGGGATGAGGGCGTTCTCCCGGGAGGCCGCCGCGAACGCCGAGATCGTGCACGATTACAACTACGCCCAGGTCCTCACCCTCGACCTCGTGAAGAAGGGCTACCGCCTCCTTGAGGTCCCCATCCGCTACCGCCTCCGGGAGCACGGCGCGTCGTTTATAAGCTGGCGTTACCCCGCGAAGGTCCTCCCCGCGATCTTGCGCGAGCTCAGGGCGCCCTAGAAGGATCGCCGTCGAGCCGGGCGTGGCGGATCTGCGGCGTTGGAAAAATTTTATCGGTGCAAAGAGTTGTGTTTACGGTCGCCCACGGTTCGTTCGTGCCATAATCTCGGCGTGGACCAGAACGAAAAAAACGGATCTGCCGGGTACCCCGGGTTGGATGAGCTGCGCGACGCCGAGAGGCGTTACCGGACGGTGATCGAGCAGTCTCCGCTCTCGGTTCACGTCTTCGCCCCCGACGGCCGCTCGCTCCTGGCCAACTCCTCGTGGAACGAGCTGTGGAACCTTCAGGAGGGGGAGGAGCCGGAGGGCACGAGCATCTTCGAGGACGCGCAGATCCGCGCCACCGGGCTCCTGCCGTATATAGAGCAGGCCATGGGCGAAAGCCCGGTCACGCCGCCGCCCCTCCTGTACGATCCCGCCAGGACCGGCCGGGGGGGAGAGCAGCGCTGGCTGCAAGCCTTCGTCTACCCGGTGCGGGACGACGGGGGGAGCGTACGCGAGGTGACCCTCATCATCGAGGACGTTACCGAACGAAAGGCTCTCGAGGACCGGCTCGCCTACCAGGCCTTCCACGACCCGCTTACCGGCCTACCGAACCGGGCCTTGCTCCTCGACCGCCTGGAACAGGCCCTCAAGCGCGTCGAGCGGCGGAGTGACGCCGGCAACGTCGCGTTGCTGTTTACGGACTTGGACAACTTCAAGTACGTCAACGACTCTCTGGGCCACAAGGCCGGCGACAACCTGCTCGTCAAGGTGGCCGGCCGGATCGCCTCTTGCTTGAGGCCGGAGGACACCGTCGCCAGGCTCGGCGGGGACGAGTTCGTCGTCCTTCTGGAGGGGGTGACGGACGTCGCGGAGGCGACCGCCGTGGCCGAGAGGATCGCGCGCGAGCTCGAGGCCCCGTTCGCCCTGAACGGCCAGGAGGTCTTCGTGACGACGAGCACGGGGATCGTGTTGGGCGGCCCAGGCAAGGCCGAAGACCTCTTGCGAGACGCGGACGTCGCCATGTATCGGAGCAAGGGGGCCGGTAAGGACCGCCACGAGGTGTACGAGGTGAGCATGCGGGCCCAAGCCTCGGAGCGTCTGGGGCTCGAGGGGGACCTGAGGCGGGCGGTGGAGCGTGGGGCCGAGGAGTTCGTGCTCCGCTACCAACCCGAGGTGGACGTGGAGACGGGTAGGACGGTGGGGGTAGAGGCCCTGGTCCGGTGGCGCCACCCCAAGCGCGGGCTGATGTCGCCCGCCGAGTTCGTGCCCCTGGCAGAGGATACGGGCCTGATCGTCCCCATAGGACGGCGGGTATTGGAGGAGGCGTGCCGCCAGGCGCGGGGCCTGCGCGGAAGGAGCAACGGGGGCTCGGAGGGTCGTCGCCCGATCATGTACGTCAACCTCTCCACCAGGCAGTTTTGGGAGCCGGGGCTCGTCGAGGACATCTCGCAAATCCTCGCTACGACCGGCGTGGAACCTGGCGAGTTGGCGCTCGAGATCACCGAGAGCGCCGTGATGAACGACGCGGCCGCGGCCGTGGTGGCTCTGTCCTCGCTGAAAGGCCTCGGGGTCGAGCTCGCCATCGACGACTTCGGCACCGGCTACTCTTCCATGAGCTACCTCAAACGCTTCCCCGTCGACCACCTCAAGATCGACCGCTCCTTCGTCTCCGGGCTTGGCGCAGGGGCGGGGGAAGACGAGGTGATCGCCGCCGGCATGGTGAGCCTCGCGCACGCCCTAGGCTTGCGCGTCATCGCCGAGGGCGTCGAGACCGAGGGACAACTCGCCCGGCTGAGGGAGATGGGCTGCGAAGTCGCCCAGGGCTACTACTTCTCCGAACCCCTCGACGCAGAGGCGCTGGAGGCGTGGCTTGCCGCCGGAGCCGTACACTGACGCCGGACGGCCTGACCCGTAGCCGAGTGCCGGATCCCGGCGAAGGAGAGAAGCCTCAGGGCTAGCGCATGGACCTCAGCACGAGCTTCTTGACCACGTGCTGGTAGACGCCGGGGAGCAGGCGCGCCAGCCCGTCAATAACGTAGGCGTCCGGGCCGACGAGCACGCGGCGCTTGTCCTTCTGCACGGCGCTTAAGATGACTTCCGCGGCCTTTTCGGGCTCGGTTATGAACAGCTTCTCGAAGTTCTTGCGGCTCTCCTCGGGGTTCACCCCAAGGCTCCGCAGGCTGTCGTCCGACCGCGCGGAGCGTGCGACGGCCGTCTTGATGCCGCCGGGGTGGACGCTCGTCGCGCTCACTGGCGCGCCGTTGAGCTCCAGTTCCATGCGCAAGGCCTCCGTGAAGCCGCGCACCGCGGCCTTCGAGGCGTTGTACGCGGCCTGTCCCGGGACGCTGATCAGGGCGAACACGCTGGAGATGTTGACCACGTGCCCCTCCCCGGAGGCCCTGAGGTGCGGCAGGAAGGCCTTTGTACCGTGCACCACGCCCCAGAAGTTGATGTCGAAAAGCCACTCGAAGTCCTCGTAGCCCCCGCCCTCGATCGTCGAACCCAGGGCGACGCCCGCGTTGTTGAAGATCAAATTGACCCTACCGTGCTCCTCCGCCACCCGGTCCGCCCACGCGAACACGGCCTCGCGGTCCGCCACGTCCACCCGCGCCCCCGTGGCCTCCGCGCCCGTCCGCCGCGCCGCCTCGACCGTCCCTGCCAGGCCCCCCTCGTCGACGTCGCTCAGCGCCAGCCCGCAGCCACGCCGGGCGAGGCTCAGGGCGAGCGCTCGGCCTATGCCCGAGCCGGCACCCGTCACGGCGGCGACCTTGCCCGAAAACGACTTCATCGAACGACGGCTCCTATCGGATAGGGGGCAACAACGCTGCTAAGTCCGCGAGCCCGGGAGCTCAAGAGTAAGCCGCTCGGGAGGCCCTGGCGAGGAGGGCTCGGGTAGCGCCGGCGACCTCGATGACGGCCTCGCGCGAGACCAGGCTGGCGCCGACGGCGTTGAGGAAGCCGTGGATGAGGCCGGGGAACCGCCGGAGGACGACCGGCACGCCCGCCGCGCGCAGCTTATGCGCGTAGGCCTCGCCCTCGTCGCGTAAGGGGTCGAAGCCCGCGGTGACGACGAGCGCGGGCGCCACCCCGCCGAGGCCGTCGGCACCGAGCACGGAGAGGCGAGGGTCCGAGGGGTTGGCCCCGCCGACGTACTGGGCGGCGAACCATTCCAGAAGCTCGCGCGTGAGCAGGAAGCCCCCGCCGAAGAGCCCGTGCGAGCGCATGGGCTCCACCATGTTCGTGGCCGGATAAACCAGCACCTGGAGAACGGGGGCCGGCCCGCCCTCCCGGGCCGCCCGCCACGCCACGACCGCCGCGATGTTGCCGCCCGCGCTGTCCCCCGCGACGGCGACCCTTTCGGGGTCGGCGCCGAGCTCGGCGGCGTGCGCTACGGCCCAGCCCAGAGCCGCCCGTCCGTCCTCCACCGCCGCCGGGAACGGGTGCTCCGGCGCGAGCCGGTAGTCCACGGCCAGAACGTGCGCCCCGGCGTGGCGGCAGAGCAGACGGCAGGGCGCATCGTGGGTGTCCAGGTCCCCGACGACGAACCCGCCCCCGTGGAAGAACACGATCAAAGGATGCGGCCCCCCGGGCTCCTCCGGCGCGTAATGCCGCGCGGCTAGCGGCCCCTCGGCACCCTCGATCGTCAGGTTCCGCACGGCGCCTACGGGGGCCGGTTCACCCCCCGAAACCACTGCCTGGCGGCGATACGCCTCGCGCGCCTCGTCGGGCGGCAGGGTCTCCAACGGGGGAGCCCCCCGGCGCTCGAGCACCGAGAGGGCGAGTTGCAGCTCGGGCTCGAGGGTCTGGCCGTCGACGCGAACCGGCGGACGGCCCGAGAGACCGACCTGCACCCGCCGCGGCAGGGTTGAGAGCAGGCGCGCGGCGCGGAGCTCGAGGCGTTGGCGGGCGGAGAGGGTGGTGTTCAACGCGCGTTTTCTCCCGTATGGACGCTAGGGGCAAGGACTCGGGCGGAAGTGCGCACCCTACCACGGCTAGATCTCCGGGACCGTTCAGGCTCGGACCGCTCCTTCTCGGGTGTTGTTCGGGGCGCGCCGGGCGGAACGGAGGTAATAATGTTCGGGATCGAAGCGTCGCAGCATGCGGCGGAAGCCCCACATCGTGCGCGGCCACATCAGGCTCGGCTTCCGACCTTCGTCGAGGTACCAGCTCTGGCACCCGCCGCGGGCCCACACCGTCCGATCGAGGTCCCCTTCGACCCACTCCATGTACCCCTCCTGCGAGTCCGCGCGCACCTCGACGCTGGACAGGTTCCGCTCGCGCATCAGGCGCAGGGCATCCATGACGTAGGCCGTCTGCGATTCGGCCTTCCAGATCATGGACCCGTGCCCGGAGCCGGTGCCCGCGCTGCAGATGTTGAAGAAGTTGGGGAAACCCGCGATCGCCGTGGCGCGGTGGAAGCGGGGCCGACCGTCCCAGACCTCGTTCAATGATCGTCCCCCGCGGCCCCTGATGCGCGAGAAGATCGGGGGCTCCGTCGTCTCGAAGCCCGTGGCGAAGACGATGGTATCGACCTCCCGCTCCGTGCCGTCCGCGGCGACGACGCTCCCCTCCCGAACCTCGTGCACGGCACGGTCCACGAGCTCGACGTTCGGCTCGTCGAGGGCGGGGTAGAAGTCGTTCGAGATAAGCACGCGCTTGCAGCCGATCTCGTACTTGGGCGTGAGCTTCGCGCGCAACGCCGGATCGCCGATCTTCTCCTCCAAAAACGACCGCGAAGCCCGTTCGAAGAGCCGTCGCACGACCGGGTTTCGGCGGATCATGCGGTAGTTCAACCCGTCCCGCACCAGAAACTGCTTGAGCCGATACAGCTTGACGAGCGCCGGAAACTTGCGCAGCAGACCCTTCTCCCTCTCCGAGATCTCGCGCTCCGGCCGGGGCACGACCCAACCCGGAGTCCGCTGAAAGACGACCAGTTTCTCGACGATACGCTGAAGCTCCGGCACGATCTGAGCCGCCGACGCCCCTGTCCCGACGATGGCGACCCGCTCGCCGGAGAGGTCGTGCCCGTGGTCCCAGCGGCTGGAGTGCAACATCTTCCCCCGGAACCGGTCGAGCCCGGGGACGTCCGGGTAAACCGGCTCCGTAAGGGGTCCCGCGCACGCCACGAGCACGTCCGCGCTCATGCGCCCCCCAGTCGTGGTGATGCGCCACACTCCTGCATCGTCGTCCCACCCCGCGGCGAGGAGCTCCTCGCCGAGGCGGATCCAGGGCCTCAGCCCTCGGTCCCGAACAACCCCTTCGAGGTACCCCTTGATCTGTGTCCCGCCGGAGAACGACCGATCCCACTCAGGGTTCGGCGCGAAAGAGAGCGAATAAAGATGCGAGGGCACGTCGCAAGCCGCCCCGGGATAAGTGTTGTCCCGCCACACCCCCCCGACGCTCTCGCCGCGCTCCAGGACGACGAAGTCTTCCTCCCCCTGCTCGCGCAGGCGCCAGGCGACCGAGAGCCCGCTGAAACCGGCTCCCACAACGACCACGCGCAGGTGCGGCACGTCCCCCTCGGCCTCCCTGCCAACCTCTGAAGGAGCCTCGATAGTATCCATACAGCGCCCCTCCCGGTGCTTGCGACGTCTACTTGCATCGTGAGTATATCGACACGGTGTCGGTAAATTAACTGCTCCGTCTGACGCTTCTGAGGTTGGGCCCCCAGCGCTGAGGTGCGTGAAGTGTGGGAGCGCGCGATGGGTGACTTCGTGTAGCTCTGCGCGCCATCGAGCGCGAGCGGGGCGCAACCCCCGCCTCCGACGTCTCGCCCCACGAGCTCGCGACGGCGCTCAATTGGGTGAACGAGCGATTGCTCTACGTTACATTCTCCGGCGTCGATCCTGCGGTCGGCAAGAAGAGGCTCGTCCCGGTGCTCGTGGGCACGTGGACGTCCGCGATCTACGGCCGCCGCTAACTGGGGAAGCCAACGCAACCTGCCCATCCCTGACGGATGCCGCGAGTACTCTGCCGACCACCTCCTCCCGTTACAAACCTCGGACTTCGGCGGCCGGGGTGGGCGGCGGTATACTCGATCAAACGCAGAGAGGAGCCCGAGGTGGCGAGAGCAACGTTAAACGGCATCGTTATAGCGGAGAGCGACCACACCGAGGTCATAGAGGGCAACCATTACTTCCCGCCCGACTCCGTGAACAGCGATTATCTCCGCGAAAGCCAGAGGCACACCCACTGTCGGTGGAAGGGGCAGGCGAGGGACTACGGCCTCATGGTCGACGGCCATTTAATCGAGGACGCGGCCTGGTTCTACCCGAACCCGAAGGACGTGGCGGCGAACATCAAGGACCACGTTGCTTTCTACCCCGGCAAGGTGGAGGTGCAGGGCTAGGACGCGCGGGGTACCGGGGCGTCTCCTGCGCCCTACCCGACGAGGGCGCCCTGGTACAGCTCTATCTCCTCCAGAAACTGCCCGCTTCCAACAGCGACGCAAGCGAGGGCGTCATCGGCGACGTGTACGGGGATACCGGTCTCCCGACGCAGTCGCTCGTCGAGGTTTCTGAGGAGTGCGCCACCGCCAGCGAGCACCATCCCGCGGTCCATGATGTCGCTGGCGAGTTCAGGAGGGGTCCGGTCCAGGGTGTCGCGCACCGCCGCGATGACCGCTTCCAGGGGCACGGCGATCGCCTCCCGGATCTCCTCGCTCGTCACCGTTATCGTCTTCGGCAGGCCCTCGACGAGGTCACGCCCGCGTATCTCGGCCGCTTCTTCTTCCCCCAGGGCACAGGCGCTGCCGAGCTCGATCTTCAATTGCTCGGCGGTCTGGGTCCCTATCGCCAGCTTGTACTCCCTCTGGATGTAGCCCGTGATCGCCGCGTCGAAGTCGTTGCCGGCGATCCGGACCGAAGACTTTGTCACGATGCCGCCGAGCGACATCACCGCGACCTCGCTCGTCCCGCCGCCGATGTCCACGACCATGCACCCTTCGGCCTCGTTGACGGGCAGCCCGGCCCCGATCGCCGCCGCCAACGGCTCCTCGATGATGTACGACTGCCGCGCCCCGGCCGACTCCGTCGCCTCCTTTACCGCTCGAAGCTCCACGTCGGTGACGCCCGATGGGACGCATACCACGACGCGCGGGCCGATCAGGGACCGCAAAATACGCCTGTTCGGCTGCGTCTTGCGGACAAAGTACGAGAGCATCTTCTCCGTGACCTCGAAGTCCGCGATCACCCCATCCTTCAGGGGCTGCACGGCGACTATGTCGCCCGGAGTCCGCCCGATCATGCTCTTCGCCGTTGCGCCCACCGCAACCACCTTGTCGGTCCTCGTGTTCATCGCGACGACCGAGGGTTCGGAGAGGACCACTCCCCACCCCTTGACGTACACGAGCGTATTCGCCGTGCCCAGGTCTATCGCAACATCACTCCCGAATAATCCTCCGACCATGCCCATCCCAATCTCGAGGTTCACCTGCGTCCGCAGCCGGCGCGAGGGACCCCACACAATCTCTCGGGTCACCGGAACGTACCCACCTGACCGTGATTATATCGATAAGCACTAAAGAGCACCCTACTTCATCGGACGTTTCGCGAAGGTTTTATGAATATTCATGCCGCCCGCCGTCCCCACGCTAATCCTGTGTCCCGCCTTGGTCATCGGGAGAGCCGGACCTCGACCCGGAATGCTTGATCTATGATAGGCAGCATGAGCGGGTTAGGAGTGAACGGGCCTTTTGACGAGCGGCTGCGACGAGCATTAAGCGCGCCCTTGCCAAACTGGCGTAAGTTGTACGACGGCTTCAGGCCCCGGGACCTCGAAACGGGCGAGGGGCGTGCTCGCGTGCCGGGGGAGGACGCGCGCCGGGCCGCCGTGCTCGTCCCCATCCTGCGGTCCCCCGAAGGAGCGAGGGTCGTGTACACGCTGAGGACGGACGGCCTCAGGGACCACGCAGGACAGGTCTCCTTCCCGGGCGGGAGCGTGGACCCGCGGGACGCCTCGCTCCTCGAGACGGCGCTCAGGGAGGCCGAGGAGGAGGTACACCTCCGGCGCGACCTGATCGAGGTGGTCGGGGAGTTGGAGGACATGTACGTTCCCCCGAGCCGGTTTTTGGTCAAGCCGTTCGTCGCCCTCCTGGCCCCCGAGGCCGAGCTGGTCCTCGCCCCGGACGAGGTCGAGGCCATCTTCAGCGTCCCGTTGGAGGAGCTGATGTCGCCCGACTCCCTCCGGATGGAGGTCTGGGAGCGGGAGGGACGCCGCGTCGAGGTACCGATCTTCGCGGTCGGCGGACACGAGGTTTGGGGCGCCACCGCCGCCATGACCGCCAACCTTCTCGCCCGCCTCGGCTGGGACACGCGGGCCGTCCTCAGGTAGTCACAACCGCGCACGAAGCGGTCCGTCGCCCAACCGAGGCCAGTTCTGGGGACCGGCTCACGTTGTGTGCCCGTGCGGAGGGATAAAGTCTTCCGAATGGTTACTCTGGGAGAAGGCGGCGAAGGCACGGGCGAGTCGGCCGCACCTCCGGTCTGCAAGGACCACAGCCTGCACGTCGGGGGGTCACGCTGATGTCGGTGCTCCGGACTTCGAGCGACACGCCGGCGTTCCCGAGAATCGTGCAGGAGGTCGGCGCCTCGCCGGGTGGGGTCGTCGTGCTGCTGATCACGTTCTTCACGCTGCCGGGGTGCTGCCGACGCCCGTGGCGGGAGTCTTCTCGGACAGTTCGGACGCAAGACCATCCTCGTCCCGAACGTCTGGGCGCTGCTCGCCGCTACGGTCGTCTTCGGGGTCGCCCGGAGCCTCAACCTCCCGAACGCCTTCTCGTTCCTAACCGCGGCGACCCCCAAGGAGAACCGGGGCGCGTTCTTCTCCCTGAACAGCACGATCCTCCGGCTCGGTCAGACGGTGGCCCGCTACTCGTAGCCGTCGTCGACACGAGCCTCGGCGGCGCCTACGTCGCCGTCGCCATGTCCGTCCTCGCCTTCTTCCTTATCCGGTAAAGGCACGTAGTCCATCAAGCACCATCCGGGCCGCGAAGATGGCCCCTCCCGAACGATGCCACGGGGCCGGCCGCACCATAGGATCTGCTCATGCAAGCGACAATCCCCGCAGCCGCCACGCTCATCCTCCCGGCACTCCTACCCACCACTACTCTCTCGGTCGCGCTTCAGGCCGCCGCATCCCAGAGAAGCGCCGCCTCCCTCCGTCTGCAGGAACCTACCAACCTGCTTGAGCCGGACGAACCTGGCCGGAAAAGAGCCCACCCGCCGCGCCAGGCTGCCCCAGGAGGTTCCTGGAGAAGCTTTCGCGCGGTGATGTCCCACGCAGAAGACCCTGAGGCGGCGCTGCCCGAGCGGCGGCGTCTCGCGATGGGAGTGGAGGCGACCCTCGGCGAGCGCGGCGAGGACGAAGGGGCTCCGCGCGAACCGCGGACCGGCAAAGTACCCGGTTGCGGTGAGGAAGATCTTACGGAGAGGAACGAGGACGATGGATGAGCGCGCGTACGCTGCGCTGACCGAGCGGGTCGAGCGCCTCGAAAGGGACGCGGAGAAGATGCGCGAGGAGCTTCGCCGCCTGCATGACCGCAAGCTGGATCGCCTGTTCTCCGGGGCATGGACGATGTCTCCTTCCGAAGGGCGCCAACGCCGGGCGTTGGCGCCCTTCGGGGCGCTCTTCTCGGAGACCGCGCGAGAAGGGCGGGGTGAGGAGCGGGGGGCGGGCGCCGACCCCGACGCGGGCCGTTCTTCCGACTGGCTTCCCGTAGATCTCGGGGACCTCGGGGACTACCGGAGCGGGGAGTGGTGGCTCGGCAAGATCGGCGTCGGCCTCCTTCTCTTCGGGGTCGCCTTCCTCTACCTGCTCTCGGTGGAGCGCGGCTGGATCACACCGCCCGTTCGCGTGGGTTTCGGGCTCGCGCTTGGCACGACGCTGATAGCCCTGGGCCTCCGCCTCTTCCGGGACCGCCGCTCCTTCTCCCAGGTCCTCCTGGGCGGAGGCATCGGCACGTTCTACGCGACCGGCTTCGCCGCCTTCTGGCTCTACGCCCTCGTGCCCCACGCGCTCGCCTTCGCCTTTATGG
>JADDPR010000055.1 GCA_016781775.1 Rubrobacter sp.
CAAGCTTAGTGGAAGAGTACCCTGCGTATATAGATGTCGTAAAGGACGGCTCGACGTTCCGTCTCAGGCTTGTTCGTGCCGGAAAATGGTGGGACGCCCGCCTGGAGACGGTACCCTTGAGTGTCGGCACTGGGGCCGTATGCTCTTTTGGGCCATCGTCGTACCGGAGGTAGCAGATTGACCCGCCGCATCGAGTCCCTGGACGCGTTAGTACTGCTGTCGAGCGCTGCCGCCTTGATCCTGCTCTTGCCCCTGCGGGGCGCCTCCGAAGCCCTTCCACCGGTTCCTTTCGCGTCCACGCTCGTGCTCTTCATGGCGCCCGGGGTGCTCCTGGCGCACTGGCTTTTGAAGGGCGACGTCTCGGGTCCCGCCCTGTTGCCCGTGGGGTTCGCGATCAGCACGGGCGTCTTCGGCCTCCTGGGGGTCCCCGTACTCATCGCACACCGGAGCATCGAGGCCTACCTCTGGGCTGCGGGGGCGGTCCTGGCGGCCTCCCTTCTTGCGGCGGCGTGGCGGGTGCTCCGCGCGAGGGCGCCCGCGGCCGGAGGGGGCGGCGTTTCGGACGGCCCTCCGGCCGGCTGGCTGTGGGCGCCCTTCGCGTTGCTGGGCGGGGTCCTGGCCTTCGTGTCCACCAGGAGGGTACCGAACAAAAACGACGACATATGGGTCTACCTGTCCTGGGTGCGGGACTTCGCGAGCGCGGACAGGCTCGCGCTTCGCGACCCGTACTTCGGCGAGAGGACGCAGGAGCTGGCGCGCGTGCACGTCAACGGGTGGCTCGTGGAGCAGGCCGCCCTCTCCCGCGTCTCGGGGCTGGACACGATCGAGCTGGTGCTCCGGTACCTGACCCCGACGCTCGTGATCGTGGCCCTCCTGGCGGTCTACGCCCTGGCCCGGGCCCTCCTGAAGAGCGAGCAGGCGGCGGTGCTCATAGGCTCGCTCTACGCCCTGTTCCACTTGGCCTTCATGGAGCCCAAGATCCACAACATCGGGGCGCAGCTCGCCGCCCGCATACCGGAGGACAAGTACGCCGCCAGGTTCCTCATCCTGCCGATGGCGCTCCTTTTCGCCGTGCTTTTCGTGCGGAGCCGGAGACGGCGACACCTGGGCTTCTTCGCGTTCTTCTGCTGGGCGGTGGTGGCCGTGCACCCCGTGGTGCTCCCGGTCATCGGGCTGTGCATGCTCGGCTTCGGCCTCGTGCACGTGGCGGCCAACCCGCGCCGGAGCGCTGCCTGGACGGGGATGGCGGCCCTGGCGCTCGCGATGTGGAGCGTCGTCCTCGGTCCCGCGCTCCTTCTATTCTCGGGCGATTCTCCCGCCGACGTCCTGTACTCCGCGGACATCAACTCGGCCCCTCCCGAGGTGCTCGAAGGGACGGTCTTTATCGCGGAGTCTTGGGGGCGTATACACGAGTTCGACGACGGCTCGTACATCATGCACCCCTGGTTGATCCTGAACCCGGTGATACTGGGGACGTACGTGCTGGGCGTCCCCTTCCTGCTGTCTCGGGCGAGGAGGAGCCTCGCGGCCCAGCTCCTTCTCGGCGGACTCCTCGCGGCGACCGTCGCGGTCTACGTGCCCCCCGTCGCCACGTTCATAGGCGAGGAGCTGATCGTCCCCGACCAGCTCGAACGCCTGTCGTGGCCTATCCCCCTTCTCGCCCTGCTGACGGCCGGCTGGATGGCGTGGGAGGCGTTGGGGTACGCGGAGGCCCGCCTCCTGGCCCGGTTCGGGCGGCGCGGCGCGCGGGCCCTGCCGCTGGCGCTGGTGACGGCGCTGGTGGCGGCGGCCGCGCCGCCGGCAATAGCGGAGGCCGTAAGCCTGTACCGCGAGCACGAGGTCGCGAGGACCTCGAACTACCACCCGGATCCCATCTACCCCTGGATGCAAGACAACATAAAGGAGCCGAGCGTCTTGCTGGCGCCGGACAGCGCGAGCACCGCCATCCCCGCGTACTCAACCTCGGTGGACGTGGTGAGCTACAGGAGCGAGGCGATGATAAGGGACCGCAAGATCCTGGAACGCAGGGCAGGGTCCAAAATCGACTTCCCGCGGCGCTACCTGGACGTGCACAGGTTCTACTTCGGTCCCGCCCTCGACGAAGAAGCGTACGAAATACTGCGCCGCCACGAGGTGGACTACCTGATGGTCTACGCCGATGGCCCGCTCGACGAAAGGCTCGAGACCCTGCGTGGATTCTCCGCCGTGAGCGCCGCTCCCAGGCAGAAGTTCAGCCTTCATGCGGTGGATCTCCGGGAGCTCGGCGGGCCAAGGTCCCACCGTCTCGATGCCGCGGTCCCCGACGACCGTAAGCCGAACGCGTTCTAGAGGAATGTTGTGTGGATCGCACGGTAGAACGGAGGCCCTCCGACTCCCCGTCGAAAGGAACCCCGGATGGCTCATGCGCACACTACCCCGCGACTCTCCCAAGCGGAAGAGGCCCTAACACCACGCTCTTCTGCCTCGTGGACGACGCCTACCGCCTCCTCAACCCGGGGTGGCAAAGCCACGAGGCGCTCAAGAAGCTCTCCGACTCAGAGGTCCTCGCGCTCGCGCTCTTCCAGCAGCTCAGGAGCACGGAGAGCGAACGCTCCTTCCTGCGCGACGC
>JADDPR010000053.1 GCA_016781775.1 Rubrobacter sp.
CTGTTGGACATGCGCCCGAAGGATATGCGGTAGCAACCGACGGGGGCTCCTAGTACCGGACCCCCACCCCGGGGCGCGTAGGGTGCTCCGGGGTCTTCCGTGGCCGTCCGTCGTAGCCTGCGGGCTGGTGCCACAGGCATCGTCCGGGGGACGCTAGATAGCAGCCGCGATCCTACTCACCGAGATGTCGCCGAGAGCGTCCTTTCGGTAGCACGCCTGCGCCCCCCTCGCCGGGCTAGGGCGCGCTCCTCGGCCCGCTCGCGTGGGAGGCCATTCTGCCACCCTCGCGCGCTCTCGTCTCGGTGCGGTCCGTCGCGCAGTTCTTCGAGCTGCCGTCCGGCCTCCGTCTCCAGGACGACCTCCAACGCCGCCTCGAACGGCTCGCCGGTGCTTTTCGCCCGGGGGGTCCTCGCCTGGCGCGCCAGGACCTCGGCCGCCAGATCGTCCACCCGCATGTTCCGGTGCATGCCCTTCCCCTTACCGTAGGAACGCCGAGCTTCGGCACTGCTAGTAGGGCTCGGGGCCGAACTCCTCGTCCGGTCCTTCCCCGCCCGCGTATGGCGCCGCATACTCCAGCCTGTAGGCGTTCTCCGCCACGACCCGCCTGACAAGCTTCTCGTCGGACACAGACGTCGCGTGTTCCCGACTCCGGTGGGCCAGGGCTTCGCGGACCAGCCCAGCGTCGCCGTTCGCCTCCAAACGACAACCGCAAGCACAGAGCATAACTTTCATGCCTATTCTCCTTTCCCGTTCCCCACGAACGAGGATAGGTATTGCATCACACCTTGCGAGCCCTGTTAAGTGCCGGAAGAACATACGGGAGGCGTATATATTGTGCTCCTACGTCGATTGACCACAAGGAGAAGAGGTGCGTGGTACGGGGAGCTTCTGGAGAGGTGGCGCCGGTCGCAAGGCATAGGCCGCGACGTGATCGCCCAGCGCGCCGGGGAGGCGCGGGCGAGGCTGCTAGAGGCGCGGGAGTAACCGTGCCCCGGGGCCGTACCCCTACCCCGGCCCACGGCGGTTCAGAAGACCACCGCGGGGCCTCGGCGTGCGGAAACGCCACGGGCACTGTCCGGTCGACGCTAGACGGTAGCCGCGAGCCTACTCACCGAAGTATCCTTGAGAACGCCTCCTCGGCCGTCCGCCCACGCCCCCCTCGCCGGATTCGGGCGCGCTCCTCGGCTTGCTCGCGTGGTACGCCGGTCGAAAAGGGACTCGCGGCAAGCGCTGGATGGTCACGAACCGGCTCCTGTCGAATGACCCTCGGCCGTGATCACTCGAACCACGCGGCAAGGTGGCCTTATCACCGTGCCTCGGATTGCCTCTTGCTCGTCATTTCTTTTCTCCGTACCATCGGTAAGAAGTTCGGATTGGGTCATGACCCGTACACGAGGAGTACACGCATTGACTACGACACCCGCGTTTCGGGCAACCGTCGATCAGGCAATAGCGAAGCTGCCGGAACCGGACGAGGGTTTGCTACGCTCCGCGACATTGTTCGAAAGGGGAAGCCTCCTCGTAAAGTTTTACGCCCCGCGAGGGCACGATCCGCAGACCTCCCACGAGCAGGACGAACTGTACGTCGTTGTTTCGGGCAGCGGTGACTTCGTCAACGGCGACGCTCGGCACGCGTTCGGACCGGGCGACGTGCTGTTCGTGCCTGTCGGGGCGTCGCATCGGTTCGAGAATTTCACCCACGATTTTTGTACTTGGGTCATCTTCTACGGCCCGGAGGGTGGCGAACGAGCCGAATGAGTAATGGCGGCGGCCCGCTTCCGGCGGCGGTGGTTGAATGTCCCGCCAGGTCGAGGGCGTGCCTGCTCTGCGAAGCGAACCAGATCATCGGCGCGGCGATGATCACCACCGCTCGCTAGTTAACCGCCCGCTTCTCGTAGCGCGTAGCTACCCCGCGCCACTGCTTCTGTCGGTTTACGTACCGCTCCACCACGTCGCGCCGCGTGTAGGTGGACGCATCGGAGGAAGCCCTACTCCACAGATTTCTCCCTTCACGTGGCAAATCATTCCAGCCCAAAGGTCGGCCTGAACGACAACCCCAAGCTCTGCTCGACGGACGGAGGGGAACTCATAGAGAGGGCCCGCGAGAACTGGCAGGGGTTCAAGCGCTGTAGCAACCTGCATTGCTTTGGGTGATGGTACGCTTCCATGCTCCGTCCGGCGAGGAAGGACGCGTACGGCGGGTTGTGACAGGGGCGCGCCGCGTAGGCTGAAGGCACGACGTATAGGGTTCGATGAGTATCCCCAGAACCGCGAGTAATCTATCCTATGGCGGCATAGGGAAGGAGCACCACTTGGCCGAGACGGCGAGGAAGCGGGCCGAAGGCGGAGCGGGTCGCCTGGCGGAGTTTGCGGCGGGAATCGAGTGCGCGGGGCTGCCGGCGGAGGTCGTCGGGCGGGCGAAGCAACTCGTCTCCGATGCGCTCGCCTGCGGCGTAGCGGGGTACACGATCGCCCCGGAGATCGTCGCCCCGATCCGCCGCTACGTCCTGGGGATGGGCGGCGCGTCGGAGGCAGCCCTTCTGGTCGGCAGCGAACGAGTCCCCGCGCCCCTCGCGGGGCTCGCGAACGGGACCGTCATCCACACCATAGACTACGACGACATCCACCTGCCCACCATCGGGCACTTCGGGGCGCCGGTCGTCGCCTCCGCGCTTGCCGCCGTCGAGCGGAGCGGCGGGAGCGGCGCAGACCTGGTGGCGGCCGTGGTCGCCGGCTTCGAGGTGGCCGGCAGGATAGGACGCTCCGTCATGCCCGGCCACTACCAGCGCTGGCACTCGACCTCCTCGCTGGGGGGCATCGCCGCCGCGGCCGCCGCGGCGCGCGGTTTTGGCTTGGACGCCGAAAGAACCGCGATCGCCATCGGCTTCGCGGCTGACGACGCCGGCGGCACACGCTACGGAACCAAGGTGGGGGACATCTCAAAGAGCCTTCACGCCGGGAGCGCCGCCTTCAAGGGGCTGCAGGGCGCTCTCCTCGCCGAGGCCGGGGCGAAAGGTCCCGCGGGCGTCCTGGAGCACCCGGTGGGGTTCTACTGGGCGTACTCCGAGGAGGGGGAGCCAGGGCGCCTCGCGGGCGAGCTCGAATCCCTGGGGACCGTGTGGGAGGTCATGGAGGTAGACATCAAGGCTTACCCCTGCATCTTCGCGGCGCACTCGGCCATAGAAGCGACGGTCGAGATCGTACGGGAACGAAGCCTACGGCTCGAGGATATCGAGGGGATCACGGTCCGGTATCCCCACTTCTCCGATCAGCACGGCGTCAACTACGAGCCCGGCTCCGTCATGGCCGCGCGCCTCTCCATCCCGTTCTGCGTCGCGGTAGCGGCGATGGACCGCGAGGTGGGCCTCGCGCAGTTCGAGCATGGACGGTTCGAGGACGGGGAGACCAGGGCGTTTATGCGACGCGTGGTGTGCGAGTCGGATCGCTCCCTGAAAGAGCGCTATCCCGACGCGCCGGCCGCCGAGGTGATCGTCAAGACGACCCCCGGCGAACGCTACCACGAGGAGGTCGCACGCCCTCGTGGCAACCACGAGCGCCCCCTGACCGACGCCGAACACCGGCGCAAGCTCGAGGACCTCTTGGGATGGACGTTGGACGGTCCCGCGGCCCGAGACCTGCTCGACTACCTGTCGCGCGTGGAGCAATTGGAATCGCTGGACGGCCTTGTCGGTTCCCTGAGCCGGTGAGCGCAGGGTTGAGCGGCGCATCGGGCGAGGAGGTACCGTACTTTCCGACCCCTCCCATGTGTACGTCGCCGGGAAACGCCAGCACTGTCTGACACCATGTTCGCGACTTCCTCTGATTAAGGCGCTGCTCGGCACACATGGAGCTCGCGTCCTTCCTCTCCCCCTTTGGACCCGAACCGCCGAGCGAGGAGCTCCTGGAGCAAATGCTCGCCCTGCCGCCCTCGGACCGCGCGGCGCTTGCCGAGATTCTGGGCGGGAAGGCGTTGAAGGTAGGGAAGCGGTCGCAGGGGGTGCGGAGGAGCGGCTAGCGCTGGGGCAGCGAACTGCGCGGCCGAGAGGTCAGGTCCACAGCCGCGACCACGGGTTTGGGGCGAGCCACACCATGTAGACGACCGTCAACGCCAACCACGAGGACCAGGACACGAGCGCCACCGTCATCAGCAACCGTCCCAACGTCCTTCGACCCTCATACAGGAGGTCCGCGCCTCCCGACGAGAGCAGCCACAAGACCATGAACCAGATCGCGACGAACACCAGAGATCGGGCACGGGTCTCTGCGAGAGGAAGAGGTAGGCGAGGAGGTTGAGGACCGCGACCACACCTCCCAGGACGAGCCGCCACCTGCCCCGATCGCTCCTGGGTGCCCCCAGCCGCCGCCATGCCACCCTCTCGAATCTGGTCGTGGGCGTCTCTTCCATGCCCTACGCATTGTACTGGTCGGCACCCCGCCCCGTGCTGGGGTGACATCAGGTGTCGTCGCTGGAAGCGAGGATACGGACCCGACGCCGGTAATAGTGGGGAAAGGGAAAGGAAGGGGGTGGCGCCGGGTCCGTGTCATTGTTGTACGCCGCCACGATTACGTTACGGTAACAAGACGATGAAGAAAGAATAATGACTCCCCTACGTAGTGGCCGGAGGGCAGCGCCAGGCGCGCTACCGGCGAGTACCGAAGTCCGCAGCGTACATCGTCGTGGTGCCGCGCTCGGGGGCGTAGCGCCCCGTCGTTATGCCGAACCCTACCTCGCGCAAGGCGGGGTTGAGCAGAGTCTTGCGGTGGCCGGGGCTGTCCATCCAGCTCTCCACCGCCTCCCTGAGTTCCTGACGGCTGGGTTCCCCCGCGAAGTCGCCCCACACCCTGTTGTTGTTCTCGCCGTAGGTGGCGTAGGGGTAGCCGGTACGCGAGATCCTCTGGCCGGGGTCCATCCCCTCGGGGGTGACGTGCTCGTAGAAGCCGCGTTTGAGCATGTCCTCGGCGTGCCCCTGGGCCGCCGCCTCCAGCTGCGGGTGCGCGCAGAGCGCCGGGGCGCCGCGCTCGGCCCGCTCCTCGTTGTGCAGGCGCAGGAGCTCGGCCTTCTTGCCGTCGAGGCGCATCAGCTGTCCGTCGCAGCCCAACATCTCAACCTACTTCGGAAGCTTGGCCGTGCCCAACGGGTCAAGTTGCAAGATACCGACCGCGAGGGTCACGACGACCATCAGCACCATCGCCTTGTCGCCTGTCCTGCTCACGTTTCGTGTCGCCCTCCGTAGGGATTCCTAGGACCGCTCGTAGCGGGCGTCGAAGCGCCCGCCCCTCCTGCGGGCGGAGTCCGACCTGTAGCGGCCGCAGGAGGGGCACTGCTTCTGGGAGGGGTAGGTGATGCGCGGGGGACGACCCGGGGCGTGGAGGTAGCCGACCTCGTAGGGCTCTCCGCACGCGCACTCCCGCCTCAAGGTGTACATCTTACCCTCACCCACGACGCCTCCCCCTTCGGCCACCCGTCTCCTGCACGGATTATCGACCGCTGCGGGTAAAGGCTTTAGCGTTACCTTAGGACCGGGGCTCGGCCCTACCCCAGCGGGACCCCTCGCTCCCATACGTGCTTGCCGCCGAACGCCGCCGACGAGACGTAGAGGCGCGCATCTACGGGCATCTCCCACACCCGGAAGAACAGGAACGCCGCGTCCTCGGCAGCCTCCGCCTCGTCCCCGTACACGGTTGCCCGGCGCCGACTCCTCCTTTCCGCTGCCGCGGGCATCGGGTTCTCCCACGCCACCCGACGGTAAACGAAGCGTAGCCGAGGATCAACGGCGAAAGAGGGTAACCGCCGGGATCAGCGGGCCGGTGGAAACCTGGCCCTTAGCTGGTCGCGGGCCTCGTGGATCACGGCGTCGTAGGGATGGGCCTTCATCCAGCGGGTCGCCTCCACCAGGAGCCGGTCCACATCGCGCCGGTCCCCGAAGTCTTTCGCTCTCGTCATGCGGACGAACAGCCGATTGCGGGCCGCCGCCTCGTGGCCGCCCCGGTCTCCGAACTCCCTGCCGAAGAACCGCATGTAACTATACTACTTATATGCCGACGCTCACCCACGAGATGTGGCGGTTATCCAAGGACTATACACAACCCATGAAGAACGAACGCCTCGGCCGGCGGGTTCGAGGAGGCCAGGGGCGGGAAGATAAAGCTCATGCCGCTGCTGCAAAACCTAAAGCGCGTGCGCGAGGAGCGCGGGATGACCATCCGGCGGCTTTCGGCCAGGAGCGGCGTCTCGGCGGACTCGATCTCCGACTTCGAGGAGCTGCGCCGGATGGCGTCGCCTCGGACCGCCCAAAAGCTCGCCGAGGCCCTCGGTGTGGAGCCTGAGGAACTGGTTGGGGAGCGATAGACTCGCCCCCGCCGGTGGCCTTCCTGCGTCCCCGAGTTCCCGGTCTATCAGAGCTTCGAGGAGGTGCACGTCTTGCTGAGGGAAGGGGGGCTTCGAGAGCCGAATCTTCACGCAGCGGGCTGTGACATCTTCCCGTACTACGAACCCGACCGACGGACAGAGGTAGGGTTTCTAAGGCGCCATGCCCTACCGGGCACTAACCTTGCCCTGCTTCCGAGGGGCGACTCCTGGTCATCATCGAGGCCGCCGGAGCACGACACTTATATACTGCGCCCCGAGGAACACCGATGGACTTGGCGGCCGATTACATCCACCCCACGCCCCGCGGCGGGAGATGCCGGGTCCGTATCTACCTGCCCGACGAGGAGGGGGACGCCCCGGTAGTGATCTGCTCCGAACTTCCCACCAACAAGGGGACAAGTGTGACCAACGCCGCTGAAAGAATCGCTGCCGAGGTCATCAAGCACCACGAGCTGCCCGTCCCGGTGTGGATCGAGCAGAGGACGTCCGAAACCGCGTACGGTCCCGAGGAGAGGTTCGCCCTGGTCGTCTTCTCCGATTACGAGGTGAGGGAGCTTGCGCCCTACCTCGGGGTGAGTTTGACCATCGGGGAGCCCACCTGGAAGCGTCTAGACCGCGCCAGTGTGGAGGACCTGGTCGGCCAGGAGGTGTAACAGACCTTCGACATCGCCCGGAAACACGGGCTTTCCTACGATACCCTCTTGGTTCAGTCTGCGCTGCTCCCGTAGAGCCCCTCCGGCCCCTCTTCGAGGGCGTCCATCGCCTCCTCAACCTGCCGCCGGTGCGACTCGTGCAGCACCGCGGTGATGATCTTCTCTATGTTCTGTGGGCTTGTCCCCGCACCTTCCGTCGTACTCACCCCTTGTGCCCAAGGCGCCGGCTGAGGGCTATGCCAGCAGCTACCACTACTCCCGCCGTCATCACCCCTGCCACCACCCTGGGCAACGGGTCGGGCACGGGGGGCGGCACCTCCTTGACGCCTTCTTCGTCAGCGCTTGCCGACTGGCCGACGTACCGGCCCCTGCGCGGCGGAGAGAAGCGCCCGGCGTAGGTTCGCAGATCCTCCGCAACGCCCGGCCCCGTCATCGGCAATCCGTGCCCGGCGGCGACAACGGAGGGCTCCAGGCCGGCTAGGGCCCCGACGCTCCGGCGGGAGGCTCCCCAATCGATGGTAAACGGGGCCGGCGGCCGGTGAAGCTCTCGCTTGTAGGTGAGCTGGGAGATCCACGAGTCCAAGTCCATCGTCGCTAGAGCGTCGCCCGCGAGTAGCGTGCCATCCGCTTCCCTGAAGAGCGAGACGTGCCCGGGCGTGTGGCCCGGTGTGTGGATCCAGCGCCAGTTCTCCAGCCCCGGAACGCTGCCGTCGTCGGGCAATGGTCGCACCCGATCGCCGAAGTCGTAGCCGCTATGCGGAAAGAGGCGCGCCATTTGAGCAATCGCGCCGCCCATGGTCGGATCCTGCGGCGGGTAATCGCTCTTCCCCGTCAGGTAAGGCATCTCCAGCGGGTGCGCGTAGACGGGCACGTCCCAACCGGAGGCCAGCTCGAGCGCCGCGCCGGCATGGTCGAAGTGCCCGTGCGTCAGGACGATCGACTCGGGTCGCGCCTCCGCCCCGTAACGCCCCGCGACCGCCCGTCGGTTCAGCGCGGCCGACAGGGGCAGGCCCGAGTCCACGAGCGTCCACGGCCCGCCCGGCGCCCCCACCATGTACGCGTTGACGAACAGAACGCCCAAGCGTGCCACCCCCGCGACGACCTCCTGTGCGGATCCGCCGTCGCCGCCCGAGGTGGGACCCGTTCCGTCTACCATCTACCCGTCCTCCTGAAGTCGGTGGCCGAGGCCGAAGTTTAACGCGCCGCCGCGAACCAGGTCCGCCGACGCGGCCCCACTTCTAAGGGCAAGAGACGCAAGTGTTCTCCGAAAGAACGGCGAGCTCCTGACCCGCGACACGTCCCCCAGCCCGGTGGAGCGCCAGCATGGGGCTTGCGAAGCGCCTCCCCACGAGCCCCCTCGTCGGAGACCCGGGTCCCCTTATCCTTCCGACCCCAGGTAGGTCGGGCCGTGGCGCGTGGCGCTCACGGGGCGGCCCGCCGCGTCGGCCCTGCCTCCACTTCTCGACCTCGAGCTCCCGGCGCAGCCCCCCTCCACCTCGCCCCGCAACCTCTCGGCCCTCTCGCGCTTCTGCTCATCGGTGGCCCGGCTCCTCCAGACGCAGGGGTCGTAGTCTCGGTGCCAGTCGGTCATGTCCCACAGGGCGTACCTCACGCCCTCGATACCTTCCGTGCGCAGCACTTCCACAAGGCCGGAGACACAGGTACGCTCGATCTCTTCGAGGGTCCTGAGGTGGGGTTTGGCGCCGCTCATCTGGGCTATTCTATCCGCAGTGCACACCGTCCCCATCGAGTGGAAGGGCTGAGGCAGTGCATGGGGCAGCCGGAGGCCGGGGAGCAACCGGTCCGGCGGACGAATACCGGACTGGGTCACGGCTCCTCACTATTTCGGCGTGGCGTCTGCCTCCGCGAGCACCCGGGCCAGCAGCTCGGGCCGCGAGAGCATCGGGTGGTGGCCGGTCGGTAGCTCCACGACCGAATCCGCCCTCCTCGCGAACTCCCGCTGCGCCTCGGGAGGCGTCGCCCGGTCCTCGGCGCACACGACGTAGGTCGAGGGCTTCTCGCGCCACGCGACGGCGCGAGGAGTCTGCCCGAAGACCGCCAGGGGCTGGCGGGTGAGGCGCTCGAGTGCCTCCGCGACCGCCGCCTCGTCGCAGTCCTGCATGAAGGCCGCGGGCAAGAACTCCGCCTTTACGCCCATCATGCCGTCCTCCGGGCGAGGGTCCATCCACGGTCCCGGCTCCCTCGATCCGCCGAAGCTCGCCAGCGTCTCGTCGCGCTCGGGCATAACGGAGGTCACGTAGACCAGGTGTTCGACGTTGCCGTGGCCCGCCGCAGCGTCGGTGATGACCATGCCGCCGTAGGAGTGCCCCACGAGCACGACGGGCTCGTCCTCCTCGTCGAGCGCCGCCCTGACCGCGTCGGCGTCTTCGTACATGTCCCCCAGATCCTCCCCGGAGGCTCCCGGAGAAGCTACACAGCTGGGCAGCTCCACGGCCCGACTCCTCAGGCCGAGTGCGGCGAGCGGCTCAACCATGCGGTGCCACCACCACGCCCCGTCGAAGACCAGGGCGCCATGCACGAAGACGACCTTCATCTTAGCTACCTCCCCACCACCGCTTACGTTCCACACTGGCGCGCAGTGTAGCAGCTATGCAGTGTTTAAGTGGTGTTTAGGGCTGCCTTTGTGGTTCGTATTCGCGCTTTCGCCGACATCTTCAGTCCCTATATGCGTCGCGCACTTTTACGGCTAGGTTTCGGGCACCTAATGTGTGCCCCACTCGCTCAGGCCGCGATCACTTCCAGGGCACGAACGTCACCGCTAGGAGAGAGCGTGGCACGGACGACGAGCCCCGGCTTCCACCGCCCGGTGTTATGCCCGGCGACGGATGAGGTCCGTGGTTCGTTCCATGGCGTAACTCCGTTCTTGTCGTGGTTCGGCCACGGGACGATCCCTCGCGAAAGTCCCGCAGCGCGTTGGCGCGCCGGCCACTATCATGGAACAATGGATCTCGGGAAGATCGCACGATACACCTCCACCACGGCGGCTATGGCGGCCCTCGCCTCCTCGTTTTTCTTCGTCTTGCGACAGCGACGCCGCCCGACGCCGCTCTCCCCCCGGCTCTTCTTCCTGGTCGAGAACCCGCTCACGGGGGCCTTCGTCGGGGCCCCGCTCCTCGTGGGAAGGCTCGGCCTCACCCCGGGCATGAAGGTACTGGACGCCGGCTGCGGGCCCGGCCGTCTGACGGTCCCCCTCGCCAAGGCCGTTGGGCCGGGCGGGAGGGTCGTCGCCCTGGACGGCCAACCCGCCATGCTCGGCAAGCTCGAGGGGAGGTTGCAGGCGGAGGGCGTAAAGAACGTCCGGCCCCTCCTCGGGGAACTCGGCGAGGGGGCGCCGCTCGGCGAAGGCACGCCGGTGGGCGAGAAGGGCGGCTTCGACCGGGCGGTTTTGGCGATGGTGCTCGGCGAGGCTCGCGACCGGGCGGGGGCGCTGCGCGAGCTCCATGGAGCGCTCAGGCGCGGGGGCGTGCTCTCGGTGACGGAGATCTTCGGCGACCCGCACCACCTCGGGGCCTCCACGGTCCTGAAGGAGGCCGAGGCGGCGGGGTTTCGGCTCGTGGGGCGTTTCGGGTCATTCCCGGCCTACACCTTGAACTTCGAGAAGGAACCCCGTTCCGCTGCTCTAGGCCGCTTCGATAAGGCGCCGTAGGGCGCGAGGAAAGCCCTCCGGACGAGGAGCCCCGTGAGGAGGCACCGCGCCGCGAGAAAGAACGTCTACGAGATGCCCCTACGGGCGAGCAAGGGCAGG
>JADDPR010000129.1 GCA_016781775.1 Rubrobacter sp.
TTAGATAAGCGAGCACTGCCGAGGCGTCGAGCACGACATTCAGAGTCCTTCTTCCTCTCTTCGAGCCTCCTCCCGACGTTCCGCGATAAGCTCGTTTACCCAACTACGACCGGGATCGAGATGCGCATACATGCCCCGCAACCGGCGCACGGCGTCTCGCAAGGACACCAGTCGTACGGAACCGTCCGGCTGCAAGGTCAGCACCAACCGATCCCCCTCCCCTATGCCAAGACGCTCTCGCAGTGCCGCAGGCAACACCACCCGCCCCGCGCCCCAACGGTTACCGAGAATCGGTCAGACTCTGCTTTTCGTACTTTGTGGGCCATATATAAGGTGTACCACGGCGATATTAAACCCCACTTGAATCATTCGGTATGCAAACTGCGGTTGTGATCTAAAGCCTCCCGTCTGTTGATCTTATCGGCTACTTTGGGTTCGAGCCTCGCGCGGAGATCTCTTCACGGCCGTTCACATCTCGATGGCGCAACGTCCGCCTCCGATGCTACGCGGAGGTCGATGCCAAGCCGCGCATCGAAGCGGTAGCCTGCGAAAAAGGTCTGGGCAGAGGGCTATGGCGAAGGTATTCTCACCATCGTCCGTGACCCGAGGACGTCACGGAGGGATTTGTGCTGCTCGCGGTGCGCGGCCACGGGCTCTACGGAACGGAAAGGGTTTAGCCATCGAGGATCAGGGAGCGGGGAGCCGGGGCTCGGTGTTTACGATCGGCCACTCCAACCATTTGGCTGAGAAGCTCGTCGGCTTGTTGGAGGGGTACGGGATCGAGGTCCTGGTGGACACCCGCTCGCGTCCGTACTCGAGGCACGCGCCGCACTTCAACGCCCGCGTTCTGGAAGCTACGCTACGGCGTGGCGGCATCGGGTACCTGTTTCTTGGCAGGGAGCTGGGCGGACGGCCCGAGGGGGAGAAGTTCTACGACGCGGAGGGCCGGGTGGACTACGCGCTCCTCGAACGTTCGGGGCCGTTTCTCGATGGTATAAGTAGGCTTCTGGGCGAGATCCGGGCCCATACGGTCGCCGTGCTTTGTAGCGAGGAGAACCCGGCCGGCTGCCACCGCAGGCTCCTCGTCGGGCGGGCCCTGGGCGAGCGGGGGGTCGTCGTCCGGCACATCCGGGGGGACGGAAGCGTTCAAACGGAGGGCGAGGAGTCGGGCGTCCAGCCGGTCCTATTTGCGGAAGCGGAGGTTAGCCCACGGAAGTCTATACGATCGGTTTCACGAAGAAGACCGCGGCCGAGTTCTTCGGAACGCTGAAGGGGGCCGGGATCCAACGCCTCCTCGACGTGCGGCTGAACAACGCCTCCCAGCTCTCCGCGTTCGCCAGGCGCGCCGATCTCCCATTCTTTCTGGAAAGGCTCTGCGGCGCGGAGTACCTCCACGAACCCCGGCTCGCCCCGACGGGGGAGATGCTCGACGCTTACAGGAAGGGTAGAGTGGGATGGACAGGCTACGCAAAGGACTTTACGAAGCTCATGCGGGAGCGCCGGGTCGAGGAGACACTGAACAGGGACCTCTTCAGCATCCCAACCGCGCTGCTGTGCAGCGAGGCCGAGCCCGAGCATTGCCACCGGCGTCTGGTCCTCGAGTACCTGGATCAGGCATGGGGTGGCATCCGGGCCGTTCACCTGTAGCGATACCATGCAGATACTCGTAAACCACCTGACGCGCATGCAACCGGGATACGTCTGCGTGGCTGGCGTGGACGTGAACACGCTGCGCCACGTCCGCCCGGTGCTCCGGTACGGCAGGCTCACCACCGCCCTTCTCAGGCCCAACGGAGGCCCGCTGGACATCGGTTCCGTCGTGGACCTTGGCCCCACCGAGGACGCCAGCCGTCCCCCCGAGCTCGAAGACCGATACTTCGACCCCGCGAAGGCGGCGTGGCTGTTCGACGACGAGCCGGACGACTACTGGGACCTTCTCGACGAGACGTCCCGGGAGAGCTTGGGGGAGATCTTCGGCCCCGCGCTCGAGCTGTGGGACGAGAGCTGCACGGTCGAAGTAGGAGAGGGACGCGCCTCGCTGGGCTGCCTCAAGCCGGAGAAGCAACCGTGGCTGTACGTAGACCATCGGGGCACGGTTCGGATGATCCTCGACCACCTGACCCCCTCGGCCGACCTGGCGGTAAACGACCTGCGGCTCTACGAGAGCGACGGAAAAACCCCGCGCCGGAACCTCGTCGCGGACGTGCAAAGGCGCCTCGAAGCCGACGTCGAGACGATCCTGAGCGTCGGCCTGACGCGTCCCTGGCGCAAGAGGGGCGACACCGCCGAGAGGCACTGGTTGCAGATCAACAACATCCACCTCAAGGACAACCCGCTGTGGAGGTTGGGAGACGAACGCGAACAGGTAGCTTCCTCTACGTCCCACCCACCGTATCACTCGTAACCACGCTCGCCGTCAGAACGCCTGCCCGCGAGTCGGCTAGAACTACTAGCTCACCTCGACCATGAAGAGCGGCGGGACGTGCATGTAGGTCGTGCTCGGACTCGGACCCACGACGTCCTTGGACATTTCAAGGGCCTCGGCGACGGTGTCGGCGCGCCGCAGGCCCATCCTCGCCGTGGTCATCGGGTCGCCGCCGACGAGGATGACGGAGCCTAAGTGGTCGAGGGCGTGGGCGGCCCAGTACAGGACGGTGAACGGGTGGACGCCGTGGTAGGCGTGGGAGTTGCGGTAGAGGGTCTTGTACCAGGGGTCTTCGGCGTAGCGCTTCTCGTACTTGTGCGCGATCTCCCGTATGTCGTTCGTGTGCGGGTAAGCCTCGTTCCACAGGTCGACGTACGAGGGGTGGTGGACCTCGTTGAAGTCGGCGGGCATCGGGTGGGTGCCGATGAGGACGCCACCTTCGCGCACGAGGGGCTTGCCCTTGTACAGGTTGAAGAGGTAGCCGAGGAGCAGGTTGTAGACGAGCAGGGGGTTCATGATCGAGTTGACGTTGTACGGCCCTATGTACGGCATGCCCATCAACAGGACGTCGGCCTGCCCCGTAACCGGTACGACCTGCTGCTCGTAGTTGTGGCGCAGGGTCTCGGCGTGCACCGGGTCGGTGGCGCCGGCCTGCACGCTCGTCATGCGGTGCGGGGCCTTCAAGCTGTGGAAGATCTTTCGGGCCGCCGACCGCGGCATCGCCTGCGTCGCCTTGTGGTTGGCGAGGAAGTTCGCCTTCGTCACGACGCTCCACTCGTGCTCGGGCTTGGAGAGGAAGTCGGCGGCGGCCGGGAAGGCGGAGTTGTTGAGGGTGGTCTCGATGTGGAAGACCTTGAACTGCTCGTCGAAGATCCTGCCCATCCTGTTGAACGAGCCGTGCATGGCGGAGTTGGGCGGGTCCATAAGGGACTTCGTGTTGGAGAGCGTGTCCGGGGTGTGGTTGTGGCGGATGGAGGACCAGGGCGAGAGGCCCGTGTGCACGGACTTGTGCCCGCCGTTCATCGCCACGGCGTTGATGTTGACGTAGACGAGCAGGTCGCTCTCGGCGGCCCGACGGCTCACGACGACGTCCTCGCCCTTCTCGGTCTCCCCTATCTTCACGTTCCCGTCCGGATCCTCGGCGTCGTAGTTGTAGAGGTAGTCGGGGTAGAAGCGGCTCATGAGGTTCTTGCCGAGGGCGTGGCGAAGCTCGGCCTCCGTCATGCGGCGGTGGAGCCCTAAAGCCGCGATGATGTGTATGTCTTCGACGCCCCTGGCGTAGGCCTTCTCCACGACCTTCTCGATGACCATCTGCCGGATATCCGGCCTCTGCATCGGCGGCAGGGGGAGCGAGACATCGTCGAAGGCGATGGTCAGCTTCATGCCGGGGAAGAGGAGCTCGTGCAACGGCTCCATCTCCATCGGCTCCAGGAGCGCCCGCTCGATGGCGACGCCGGGGTCGGCGATGGGGTCGACGGGGCCGGGCGGGTAGATCACGCGCGTCCCCGCCGGCAGCTTCTCGTAGTGGAAGCCGTCCCCCGCGTTGAACATCATCGGCGGGCTGTCGTTCTCCAGGATCTTGATGATACCGGGACGTCTCATGGGTGCTCCCTTCGGTCGCAGCTGTCGGCACGCCGCACCCGGCGGCTCCTAGCGATCAGCTTGTCAGCTTGCTCTTTTGCCTCGCGGTCGCCTTCCGCAAGCGGGACTTCAGCATCCTCTTCCACTCGGCGGAGAGCTCGGGGACGGCGAGGAGGCGCTCGATGCTCGTGGCGTCGTGTCCCTGGCCGTGCATAATCCGGTTCGCCTCCGCGATGGTGACGCCTCGCTCGGGGCTCCCTACGAGGGAGATTTTGTCCCCCGCACGCACCTCGCCCGGCTGGAGGCACCGCAGGTAGAAGCCCGTGAGCCCGGTCTCCTTCACCCACCGCGCGAGCTCCCCCTCGCCGTGACGGGCGGCGAGCTTGAAGCAGGGGATGCGCGGCTGGCTGACCTGCGCAACCGCCGTCCCCACCCGGAACACGTCCCCGATCCGAACCTTCGCCTCCAGTAGTCCCTCGGTGGAGAAGTTCTCGCCGAACGCGCCCGGCTCCAGCTCCGGGTCGAGGCGTCCCCGCCAGTACGGGAGGTGTTCCACCGCGTAGACGCACACGGCCTTGTCCGGGCCGCCGTGGTGCTCGACGTCGGCCTGGCCGTCGCCCTCCAATCCGGTCTCCCTCAGCCGCAGGGGCCCCCGAACCGGAGATTTGAGGATGCCGCTTTGGACCTCGCCCCCGCCGTGGGCAAGGGGACGGGGCAGGCCGACGTTCAGGGAGACGAGATGGGCGCTCATCCTGGTGCCTCCGGTCCGGCGCTAGCGGTGGTCAAAGACGACCTTTACGTGGCCCCGTCGGCCGGAGGCCCGGGCGGCGGCTATGGCCTCGCGGTACTCGCGAAGGCGATAGCGCGGGCCGACGAGGGAGTCGAGCTTTATCTCCGGCGCCATGCCGAGCGCGAGCTCGAAGCTCTTTACCTTCTCCTCGCCGAGACGCTCCTCGACCCCGTAGGCGTAGGCGCCCGTGAGCTTTACCTCCCCGTGCCACAGGGGGGTGAGGTCCAGGGAGCTTCTGGCGCCCGGCATCCCGACGAGCGTCACCTCCCCGCCCGGGGCGCACAGCCTCGTTGCGTCCTCGATGGTTCCCGGAGAGCCGACGCACTCGAAGACCCTCTCGGCGCCGCCGAGCACGACCGGTTTGCCGAGCTCGGGTTTGTGTACCGTCGCCCCGAGGGTCTCCGGGAGCCCGCCGTAGATCTCCTTCGGATGGACGACCTCGTCCGCCCCTAGCCTCAGAGCCTCTTTCCCCTGACGCTCGTGCTTGGCGACGGAGATGATCCTGCCCGCGTCCGTGAGCCTGCGCAGGGCCGCCACGGTGAACAGCCCGATGTTCCCGGCCCCCAGCACGACCACGGTCTCGTGGGCTTTTGGAGAAGCCGCGAGCGCCGCGTGTACCGCGCAGGCCAGGGGCTCTATCGCGACGGCCGCCTCGTCGGTGACGCCGTCGGGGACCGGGTGGAGCTGCGAGGGATGGGCGACGAGCGTCCCCTCGGACCACCCCCCGCCGGTCGAGCCGCAAAACCCGGTTTGTATGCCTGCCGCGATGTCGCCCTCCGTCACCTTGACGCAGAGGGCGTAACGGCCGGTGGCGCAGTAGGCGCACGGCGGGTCGACGCCGCGCACGGTGCAGTTGAGCGCGGGCTCGACTACGACCCGCTCCCCGGCCTCGAAACCACCGTTGCTCTCGACGACCTCTCCGACGATCTCGTGCCCCATGACGAAGGGCGGCGAGGTGAGGGGCGAGAAGTACGGCGAGCTCTCGGCGCTCAGGGTGCCGAGGTCCGAGCCGCAGATGCCGGACAGGAGCGGCCGGACGCGCACCCACTCCGGCGTCGGGAGCTCGGGCTCCGGGATGTTCGCAAGGGCGAGCGGAGAGAGGAGGCTCGTATCGAGCCCCTTTACGCGGGACGCCGCGGCGCGCATGAGGAGGTAGCGCGGGACGCTTTTTTTGTACCGGAGGGCTAGCATGGAGCGGTAGGGGTTAACTCCGGCGCCAGCGTTTTATCGACCAGCCGCGCTCCTTGGCCGCCTTCTCGAGCCGGCCATCGGGGTTCACGACCACCGGGTTACCGACGGCTTCGAGCATCGGCAGGTCGGAGATGGAGTCGGCGTAGGCGTAGGAGCGCGAGAGGTCGAGGCCGCGCTTGCGGGCGAACGAGGCGAGCATCCGGGCGCGCGCCTCGCCCGCGACCGGGGCGCCCGAGAGCTCGCCGGTGAACACGCCGTCCTCCTCCTCGAGCTTCGCGGAGAGGACGTCGTCGGCAAGGTCCTTGAAAGGCTCCAGCACGAAGTCCAGCGCACCCGAGAGAAGGACTATGCGGTGTCCGGCCTCCCTGTGCTTCCTCAACTCCTCTATGGCGCCGGGGAAGAGGCGGTTCAGGGTGTAGCCGGCGAAGCTCTCCTTGCCCAGAGAGCGGGCGCGGGCGGGCTTCCAGCCCTTGTAGCTCTTGTAGAAGGCGCGGTTGAAGTGGGTCCGGCTGATCTTGTCCAAAGCCCAGTAGTACGGCACCTTCGCGAGGATGGAGGCGGCGAAGAGGGGCTTCTTCGCGGCGGAAAGCTCGCGCATCCTCATCCACGCGTAGTAGGAGACGACGTTGGATTTTACGAGCGTGCCGTCCACGTCGAAGATCGCCGCGACCTCGCCGGGCTTCTCCTCGCGGCCCTTGCCGCGCTTCTTGCGGCCGGGCTTCTGGGTGATAGCGGGCAGGTGCGTCTCCTGCAGCCACTCCTTCCAGTCGACCTCGGCGATGTCGAACGGGAAGACCTCCCGGTCCTCCTCGGGGAGGGCGCGGTAGAGCTCGTAGGTGCGCCTCGCGGAGAACGTGCTCTTCATGTCCCCGTAGTCGCCGTAGATGCGGATAAAGTAGTAGCTCATCCTGGAACGCTTGTCGGCCCGTGCGATCCTGCCGCGCAGGTCGGTCTTCGCGTGCCCCTCCGGCATCCTCGCCACCAGCGCCCCCGCGACCTTGAGGCCCGTGAGCTCGGCCTTCAGAAGCCTCTCGACCCGCTTTCTCCCCGGGAAGCTCCACTCCGGCACGGGGATGGGACGCCCCCCCGAATCGCGCAGAGGATTCTCCAGAAAAAAGTCGCGGACGTTCTCGTAGAACTCACGGTAGCGGATCGGGTTGCGCTCCCCCGAGGCTACCTGGTAGACCTCCGGGCTCTCCGGGCGCCGGACGGCCGCGGCGATGATGGCGTTCACGACGTGGTCGACCGGGACGATGTCCACGATGCTCCGGGGATCGCCGGGGAACTCGCGCAGGATGCCGCGGGCGAAGGACATGATTATGGGGTCCGCCATACGAGAACCCTGGATCCAACCGGGGTAAGGCTCCCGCAAAGAGCTCTCGATGATCGCCGGCCGCAGGATGACGAGCGGCAGGTCCCCCCGCTCCTCCAACACCCGCCGCTCGGCAAGCGACTTGGTGAACGTGTAGACGTCCTGCCACCCGAGCTCCCGCGCCCGCTCGTTCCCCCGCTCCACGAGCCGATCCTTGACCCAGGAACGCCTGAGGATCTCGGTCCTCTCGGCGACCTCGTCCTCCTCCCCGACGAGGCCGAGCTCCCGGCGAGCCTCGTCCCGAAAGCGCCTGGTGAGGCTCTTCTCCCTCGAAGCCTCCTCGACCTCCCGCACGATCCCGCTCAGGCGCGAGACCTCGCCCCTGGGCTCGATCCGCTTCCCGTTCGGCGTGAGCTCGCCCGGCGGCTCCTCGGGGATGAGGCCCGGCTTCGTCCCCGCGACGTACGAGGTCGAGACGTGCATGAAGAGGGGCTTCTTCTCCCAGGACCGGGCGAGGGTTAGGAGGCCCAGAGTCCCCCGCACGTTGGAGTCGACGGCGGCGTCGAGCGGAGCGTCGAAGACGACGGAGGCCGCGGAGTGGATCACCACGTCCACCTCCCGCGAGAGTTCCCCCAGGTCCTCGGCGCCGAGCCCCAGAGACTCCGAATGCACGTCGCCTTCCAGCACGCGGACCTTCTCGGAGACGTAGCCCTCGAACTCCTCCCCAAGCTCCTTGCGCAGCCCCTTGAAGGCCGCGGAGCCTAGGACGTCCTTCTCGAACCTCTCCCTCGCCCCTTGCGTGCGGGAGGGGCGCACGATCAGGTACAGCCGCCCCAGCGTGGGCAGGCTCCTGAGCATCTTCTCGACGAGCGCGGTCCCGAGAAACCCGGTCCCCCCCGTCAGGAGGACGGACTTCCCCCGGTAGGCCTCAACGAGCACGTACATTCTTCCCCCCAGCCTTCTCCCCGATCTTGCGCTCCGTCCCGTTCAGGAGGGCGCGCGCGTTCTCCCTGTGCCTGTAAAGGACGAGCGCCCCGCCGACCACCGTGTACACGACGTACGGCCACGGCTGCCCGGTGAGCAAGAAGACGAACGGGCTCAGTACCATCACGGCGATGGCGCCCAGGGAGGTGTACTTCCCTATAAACACCACGATCCACCAGAACGCGAAGAGCGCGAGGCCCACGACGGGCGCCAGCGCGATCGAGGTTCCCGCCCCCGTCGCGACCCCCTTGCCCCCCTTGAACCCCAGGAACACGGGCCAGCAGTGCCCAACCACGGCCGCGAGCGCGACCGCCGCCACGACCCAGTCGTTTGTCGTCAGGTAACGCGCCAGGAGCACCGGGACGAAGCCCTTCAGCATGTCCCCGACCATCGTGATGATGGCCGCTCCCTTGCCCGCGGTCCTCAGGACGTTCGCCATCCCGATGTTCCCGCTCCCCGCGCGCCGAACGTCCACCCCGTAGGCACGCCCCGCGATGAGCCCCGTCGGCACGGAGCCCAAAAGATAGCCGCCCAGAAGCAGAAGAACGCCCAGCATGGCGGCAAGTATAGCTTACGGGTTGTGGGCGGACAGCACCCCGCCGGCCGAAGCCTCGAGCGCGCAAAACACTCGCCACAACCGCCGAAACGAGACGCCGAAGCCGAAAACTACTCGCCGATGATGCAAGAATGCAGACATGGACCCGGCGTCCCGGCTTACGGAGGTCCCGGCGTCGCGGGCGCTCCTATGGGGCCGGTTCTTGACGCCTCGTGTGCGCCCGTTAAACTGGTGCAAACGGGGTGGACCCCGCTCTTATCAAGCGGCAGGGGTGTTTGGGCCTCTGCTTCCGTGGCGTTCAGGCGAAGACAGGAGAAAACAGAGATGTTCGTTGTGGTGCGTTCCTCCAATGGCTCCCGGGGGGCGGTGGAGGCGGTGCGGGGCCAGGCCCAGAAGGCGGGCCTCGGAACCAACGTCTTCGAGGGCGAGGGACGCTCCGTCGTCGGCCTGCAGGGGGACGTTCCCCCCGAGCTCAGGGCCATCCTCCAGACCATCCCCGGGGTCGAAGACGTGGTCGGCGGCGAGACCGAGGCGGCCGAAGCGAAGACGCGCGACCTCAGGGTCAAGAGCATCCGGCCCCTGGAGCCGCCCGCGATCCTCCTGGAGCAGCTCCCGCTCTCCCGGAAGGCGGCGACGACCGTCCGCCGCGCCCGCGAAGAGGTCGTGCGCGTGTTGAACGGCGAGGACGACCGCCTGATCGTGGTGGTCGGCCCCTGCTCCGTCCACGACCCCGAGGCCGCCCTCGACTACGCCCGCCGTCTCCTGGAAGCGGCGGACGAGCTCCGGGAAGACCTCCTGATCCTGATGCGCGTCTACTTCGAGAAGCCCCGGACGACCGTGGGCTGGAAGGGGCTCATCAACGACCCCCACCTCGACGGCAGCTTCGACATCAACGCCGGGCTCCGTACGGCGCGGGGGCTCTTGCTCGAGATCGCCGAGATGGGGCTTCCGGCGGGCTGCGAGGTCCTCGATCCCATCTCCCCGCAGTTCTTCTCCGACGCCATCGCGTGGAGCGCCATCGGGGCGCGCACGACCGAGAGCCAGGTCCACCGCGACCTGGCCTCCGGCCTCTCGATGCCGGTCGGCTTCAAGAACGGGACCGACGGGAACATCCAGATCGCCATCGACGCCCTGCGCGCCGCCGACTACCCGCACCACTTCCTCGGCGTCACCGAGCAGGGGCTCGCCGCGATAGTCAACGCCCGCGGCAACGCCGACTGCCACGTGATCCTGCGCGGCGGCAAACAAACCGGCACGAACTACGACGCCGAGAGCGTCGGCGAGACTCTCGAAGCCCTCGGCAAGGTCGGGCTCCCCGAGCGGGTCATGATCGACACAAGCCACGGCAACAGCAACAAGGACTACCGCCGCCAGCCCGTCGTCGCCGGCGACGTCGCCTCCCAGATCGCCGGGGGCCAGAGGGGCATCGTCGGCGTCCTCATGGAGAGCTTCCTCGAAGACGGCAACCAGAACCTGACGGACGGCGGCGCCGACCTCGTCTACGGCCAGAGCGTCACCGACGCCTGCATGGGCTGGGAGATGACCGTCCCCGTCCTCCGGGAGCTCGCCGAAGCCGTTCGCTCGCGACGCGAGTCACGCAGGGGCTGAACCCTCCGTGACTCGGCCGACGCGGGGCCGACGCCCTCCACAGCCAGGGATCGCTCCGCGTCGGGACGACACTACCCTCCGGGGGTCGGGTACCACACGGACCCACGAGGAGTCCATCGGGGGTAGCTCCTATTTCCCTCTCTGATCCTAGGCGTACGCTGCGGCGGACTCCGCTCCCAGGACGAGCAGGTAGACGCTCGTAAACAGGAAGCCCGCGATGGGCCAGGCGGCGAAGCTCTCGACGAAGTGAGCCACGAGTGCCGCCGCACCTATGGCGCACCCCACGGAGAAGAAGTGGAAGCTCCCCCATATCAGACGGGCCTCGCCCGTCTCCCCGTCGAAATGCTTG
>JADDPR010000423.1 GCA_016781775.1 Rubrobacter sp.
CGGCTGATGTAGCGGACGACCTCGCCGCCGCCCATCGAGAAGCCGACCAGCGTCACGTCACGCAGATCGAGCTGGGTGAGCAGCACATCGAGGTCCGCGGCGAAGGTGTCGTAGTCGTAACCTTCCCACGGCTGGGAAGACTTGCCGAAACCCCGGCGGTCGTAGGTAATGACGCGGTGGCCCGCCTCGACGAGCGCCGGCACCTGCTTCTCCCACGACCGGCCGCTCAACGGCCACCCGTGGATCAGGACAACCGGGCTCCCGGAGCCGTGATCCTCGTAGTACAGCTCGACCGGCGCGATGTTCTCGTTTCCAACCTGCACAAACGGCATAACAAAGTCTCCTTGCTCTCATCGTCGCTTGATAACGTACGCAATTATATTGCGTACAATTTATTAACCTGTAATGGGGTTCACCTGTTAGGAGAAGTTTTGGGACCGTGGCACGAGGGTGCGGAATCTCGTCGGCAGTCCACGAGGAAGAGCCCCCGCCAAGGCGCGACGGCCGTAGCGGAGGCTCTGGTTTGCGTGAGTTGTGTCCTTAGCTCTGAAGGTTCTCGAAGATGCCGGCGGCGCCCATGCCGCCGCCGATGCACATGGTGACCATGCCGTACTTCGAGCCGCGGCGCTTCATCTCGTTCATGATCTGGACGGTGAGCTTGGTGCCGGTCGCGCCCATGGGGTGGCCGAGGGCGATGGCGCCGCCGTTCACGTTAAGCTTGTCCATGTCCAGCCCGAGGTGGCGGATCGAGGCGAGCGTCTGGGCCGCGAAGGCCTCGTTGAACTCGATAAGGTCTATGTCGTCGAGGGAGAGGCCCGTCTGCTCGAGGACCTTCGGGATCGCGACGGTCGGGCCTATCCCCATGACCTCGGGGCGTACTCCGCCGACGGCGAACCCGACGAAGCGCAGGAGGGGCGTCAGCCCGCGCCTCTCGGCCTCCTCGCGCTCCATGACCACGACGGCCGCGGAGCCGTCCGAGCGCTGGGAGGAGTTGCCGGCCGTCACGGTCCCGTTCTGCTGGAAGACCGTCGGGAGCTTGGCGAGCTTCTCAAGGGAGGTGTCGCGCGGCCCCTCGTCGCGCTTGAAGGTTGCCTCCGTGTGCCGCAGCGCGCCCTCGTCGTCGACCCAGTTGTAGTCCACGTCGATCGGCACGATCTCCCCGTCGAAGAGCCCGCCGTTCACGGCCTTCTGGGCGAGGGTGTGGCTACGGAGCGCGAACTCGTCCTGGTCCTCGCGCGAGACCCCAAACTCCTTCGCGACCTGCTCGCCGGTGAGGCCCATCCCCATGTACACGGCCGGGTTGGTCTCGACCAGCTTCGGGTTCGGGGAGAAGTTCGGCATCTCCAGGGTAGAGGACATGTGCTCGATGCCGCCGGCGACGACCGTGGTGGCGTGGCCGACCATGATGCGTTCGGCGGCCATCGCGATCGTCTGCAGCCCGCTGGAGCAGAACCGGTTCACGGTCTGCGCCGGGACCGTCTCCGGGAGGCCGGCCCGGATCGTGCTGAGGCGGGCGAGGTTGTAGCCCTGCGTCCCCTCGGGCATCGCGCACCCGATGATGGCGTCCTCTATGTCGTGTGCTTCGAGACCCTCGGCCCGATCCAGCGCCCCCCTTATAGAGGCGGCGGCGACGTCCACGGGGTGGGCCCCCCGCAAGGTTCCCTTCGGCGCCCGGCCCACGGCGGTCCGGGCTCCCGAGACGATGACTGCTTCTTTCATGTCGCTTCCCTTCTTAATTGCGTAGCGGTTTGCCGGTCTTCAGCATCGCGCCGATGCGTTCGTGGGTTTTCTCGTTCTTCAACAGCTCCAGGAAGGCTTCCTTCTCCAGCTTGAGTATGTACTCCTCGGGGACCCACTGCGGGATGGTGATGCCGCCGCCGGTGAGGACGCGGGCGACCTGGCCGGCGATGACGCCATCGTACTCCGTGGCGTAGCGGCCCCACTGCAGGGTCTTGACCTGGACCTCCAGGGCCAGGCGCACGGACTCCCCGGAGGCGTAGATCCCCTTGTCATGGATCGGTGGGGCGTAGCCGTCCGCGAGGTCGAGAACCTCGCGCTTGGCGGTGTTTATGAGGTGGTCGGGGTTCATGACGACCCTATCGTCGTCGTCGAGGAAGCCCATCTCCTTCGCCTCCAGGGCGCTGGACGAGACCTTCGCGAGCGCTATGTTCTGGAAGGCCTCCTGCACGTACGGCAGGGCGGGGGCGCGGGTGTGCATCGCCGGGGAGACGAGGCGCCTTATAAGCTCCTTGGTGCCGCCGCCCGCCGGGATCAGGCCGACGCCGACCTCGACGAGGCCCATGTAGGTCTCGCCCGCAGCACAGATCCTGTCGGCGTGCAGCGCGATCTCCGCCCCGCCCCCTAAAGTCTGCCCGCGCGGGGCCGCGACGACGGGCTTGGAGGCGTAACGGAAGCCCATAAGGAGGTTCTGCAACGCCTCGACGGCCCTCCCGATCCCCTCGAAGTCGCCCTTCTGCGCGGTCCCGGCGACCTCTTGCAAGTTGGCCCCGACGCAGAAGTTCCTGCCTTCGTTGCCGATCACGAGCCCGACCCAGTCCTCGTTCTCGAGCCTCTGCAGGGCCTCGTTGC
>JADDPR010000036.1 GCA_016781775.1 Rubrobacter sp.
GGGCGGCGCTGGCGCGAGCACCTCGACCGCCGACACCACCTTCGACGAGCTCTTCGGCGGCGGGCCCTTCTACGTGAACGTCCACGCCGAGAAGACGGGCGACGCGGTGCCCCCCGGCATCTCCTGCGCCGACGTCGTCGCGACCACCGTGCCCGCCACGGGCGGCATCGCCTCGCCCATGACGATGCTCCTCCTCGGCGGCGCGGCCCTCGTCGCCCTCGCTGCGGCGGGCGGCTTCTTCGTGAGGCGGCGCGCCTAGCAGTAGGCGACTTCCGGGCCCTCGGGCACGGTTTGGGGGCGGGGCTTCGGCCTCGCCCCTACTTTTTGCCCCGCAAACCTCCTCGGAAGCTTCGGAAGGAGGGGCTGGACGAACATGGAGATGGAACATCACCGGGCTCCGAGCGTCGAGATTCTGGAGGCTGGACAGGACGCGACATCGGTGGCGATCACCAACCGCTTAAGCTTCTGGGTACCGCAGGGGACGCGTTCGGCCTCCCAAGCCACCACTCCTCGGTGCGCCCGTCGCGGAAGGTTCTGTCCAATCTAGCCCACCCTCCGTGTTCGTCTGGCCCTGCCCGCCTCGATGCCGTTGCGACCTCTTTACGGAATCCGGCTCCCCTCTACCCTGTGTTACCAGGCATGGGAGGGCGTGAGCGCCATTACGTAGGGCACTTTCCTATCCTCCGGGGCCTTTCTGAACCCTTGGTGCTCGCCATCGAAGATGCGCGACCACCGCCCGGAATGGGATCCTTCGCTCGAGGCCGACCTCAACCGGATCGGACGCTATCCTAGGCTTGGTGCGAAACCTGTGATCGGCCTTGCCCTCCTCTAGGTGGTACGCGGGCGGGTAGGGCTCGACCTGCAGCGGGTAGTACGATCGCTCGTCGGCCCACAAGCTGCCCACCGAGACCGCCCCATCGTCTATCTCGTCGATGCCGCCGGGTACCGCTTTCCCACGGTTCGGTCTTTTTGCCGTCCTTGCGGTCCTCAAGGCCTCGTCGATGATCGGCACCCTCGAGGCGTCGGGGGCCGTCTTTGAATCTTCGAGCAGGAGTTGGAACCTGCGTTCGTTGGTGCCTCGGTGGCGATCCCCATCGGTTCGCTTCCCGAGAAGCGCCCCTGGAATGCTGTGGGGTGGGTAGTCAGCCTGCTTTCGTCGAGCGCTTGCCCGCCCGTGGTGCCCATGAGGCACGAGTGCCTGTCGCCGACGTCCATACCGGCGTCAACGACGCCGCTGCTCGGGAACATGGCCGAAGACCTCCGCGAGGCCATCGAGCCCACGCTCTATCGCAAGACCTGTACAGTGCAGTTTTGGTCTTCGGCCTCCTTATCCCATCGGTAGGTTCTACTCTCGGCGGTTGGGTAACAGACGAACGTTCGCCAGGTGCGCCGGGCTTCGTCCAGTGCCATCATTGACCCATGGAAAGGAAATCTTGCGGAGGAGGACATAAGGCATGAGCGTCACCGACGAGCTGCTCAGGAACAACGAGAGATACGCCCAGGCTTTCGACAAGGGCGACCTGCCGCTGCCGCCGGCCAAGAACATCGCCGTGGTCGCCTGCATGGACGCCCGCCTGAACGTGTATGGCATGCTGGGGCTCGAGGAGGGCGACGCGCACGTGATCCGCAACGCCGGCGGGGTTATAACCGACGACGAGATCCGCTCTCTGGCCATCTCCCAGCGCCTCCTGGGCACGCGCGAGATCATCCTGATTCACCATACGGATTGCGGGATGCTCACCTTTACCGACGACGAGTTGAAACGGCAGATCCAGGAGGAGGTCGGCATAAAGCCCGAGTTCGCCCTGGAATCCTTCTCCGATCTCGAAGAGGACGTGCGCCAGTCGATCCGGCGCGTACAAGCGAGCCCCTTCATCCCTCACAAGGACGCCGTGCGCGGGTTTGTCTACGAGGTCGAGACCGGTCGGCTGCGCGAGGTCGGCTAACTGCCGGTCCGGCACTTCGACGCCGAGGCATAAAGGAGGCGAAACGTGTACGCGAGGGTGACGAACATTCGGTTCCCGCCATCCGTTGGGGAGGAGGTGGTCAGCGTCGCTCGGGGTCTCTCGCCGGTCTTGGAGAGGCAGCAAGGCTTCAAGGGGCTCGACGTAATAAATTCTCCCCATGCAGGCGAGGGCATCATTATCTCTTTTTGGGAGACGGTAGCCGACGCGGAAGCAGGTGAGGGCACCCCCGCGTACATCGGGCAGATGAGCAGGATGTCGAGTTTCCTTTCCGGACGGCTGGACCCGAAAACTTACGAAGTAAACGTCCGGACGCAAGCAAGCGAGGGGGCGGGAGGATGAGCGAAGCAGCCGGGGTTCGTGGCCTCCAGGGCCGGGCGGCGCTGGTGACGGGGGCCAGCAGCGGGCTGGGGAGGGCCACGGCGATCGCCCTGGCTCGGGCCGGCGCCGACGTCGCGCTGGTGGCGAGGAGCCGGGAGGAGCTCAGAAGCGCCGAGGAGGAGGTCTCGGGGATCGGCCGCCGGGCCGTGGCCCTCCCCACGGACCTAGCCATCGCGGACGAGGCGAAGGGGGCCGTCGAGCGCGCCGTCGGGGA
>JADDPR010000224.1 GCA_016781775.1 Rubrobacter sp.
CCGGCTCGAAGTTGCCGGCCTTGTGGACTCGTCCTGCCAACTCCTTGCCGAGTTGATCCGACATCCATGCGGCGATCTCGATGAGCGCGCCGAGGTTTATGCCTGTTTCGTAGCCCATCCCGTGCAGGAGGTAGACGAGGTCTTCCGTCGCGATGTTCCCCGTCGCCCTCGGCGCGAACGGGCAGCCCCCCGTCCCGCCGACCGAGGCGTCCAGCACCGTAGCGCCCGATTCGACGGCCGCAACGGCGTTGGCGATGCCGGTGTTGCGCGTATCGTGGAAGTGGCAGCCGACCGTGATGCCGTACTCCAGGACGCCCCCGACCAGCTCGCGCACCCCCTTCGGCACGCCGACCCCGATGGTGTCGGCCAGGACGATCTCGTCGGGCTTGGCGTCCGCCACCCTTTCGGCGATCCCGAGCACGCGCTCCGGTTCCACGCGCCCCTCGAAGGCGTCGCCGAAGGCGGAGGAGAGCGTGATCGAGACCCTCACCCCGTCGAGGCGGGCGCGCTCCACGAGCCTCGCGGCCAACGCCTCGGCGTCGGCGACGGTCGTGTTCTGGTTGCGCCGGGCGAACGTCTCCGTCACGGGGAAGGCGTAGCGGACCTCGTCGACCCCGGCCTCGAGGGCCCGCTCGTAGCCCTTCTCGTTGAGCACGAGCCCGGCGTAGGTGACCGTAGGGTCGCGTTTTAGGCCCTTGAGCACCTCCTCGGCACCGCCCATCTGGGGCACCCTCTTCGGGTTGACGAAGCTCGCTGCCTCTATCCTCGTCAGGCCCGCCTCCGCCAGCCCGTCGCAGAGCTCGGCGCGGACCTCCGGGGAGAGCGTGCGGTCTTCGTTCTGCAAGCCGTCGCGCGGTCCTACTTCCACAATCTGCAGGCGCATCAGATGATCCCCCTGTTCAGTAGATCGTCCAGGTCCTCTTTGCCCAGGCCCAGAACCTCGCCGTAGACCTCCTCATTGTGCTGGCCGAGGGCGGGGCCGGTCCAGCGGACCTCTCCGGGGGTCTCGGTGAGGCGTGGAACGACGTTTTGCATCGGGAAAGGACCGATCCTCGGATCTTCCGGTCGCACCACGTTCCCCCTCGCCTCGTACTGCGGGTCCTCCAGCATGTCCTCCACTGTGAAGATCTTGCCGGCCGGAACCCCGGCTTCGGCCATGATCTCCAGCACCTCCCTCCCGGTACGCTCCTTCGTCCACCCGGAGATCATGGCGTCGAGCCCCTCCATGTTCTCGCCGCGGGCGTGGTGCGTTGCGAACCGCTCGTCTTCGGCCCATTCGGGGTGGTCCATCGCCTTCGCGAGCCTCCCGAAGACCGTGTCGGCGTTGGCGGAGATAAGGACGTAGTCCCCGTCGCTCGTGGGGTAGAGGTTGGCGGGGGCCACGAACGGGAGGACGGTACCGGTCCGTCCGCGAGCGTGCCCGGTGAGCTCGTACTCGGGGATGGTGCTCTCCATGAGGGCGAGGACGGCCTCGTAGATTCCGACATCCACCACCTGTCCCCTCCCGCCGTGGGCCTCTCGGTGGTACAGGGCGGTCATGGCCCCGAGGGCGCCGAACGTCGCGGCGAGCGAGTCGCCAAGGGAGATCCCGCTGCGCGGCGGGGGCCTGTCCGCGAAGCCTGTTACGTGGCGGAGGCCGCCCATCGCCTCCCCGATCGCCCCGAAGCCCGCCCGGTCCTTGTACGGCCCGGTCTGCCCGTAACCCGACACCCGCACCATCACGAGCCCGGGGTTCGTCTCCGAGAGCCTCTCGTACCCCAGGCCCCACCGCTCCATCGTCCCCGGCCGGAAGTTCTCCACCACTACGTCCGCCCCGGCGATGAGCTTCCTCGCGAGCCCCTGGCCCTCCTCCTCGCGGAGGTTCAGCGTGACGGACTTCTTGTTGCGGGCGATGATCGGCCACCACAGCGTTCGGCCCTCCTTGCGGTGGCGGCCCCACTCGCGCATCGGGTCGCCCTTGCCCGGCGGCTCGACCTTGATGACCTCGGCCCCGAAGTCCGCGAGAAGCTGGCCGCAGAAAGGCCCGGCCAGGAGGCTCCCCATCTCGATCACGCGTACGCCCCCGAGCGCGCCGGTCTTACCGTCTCCAGCGTCGCCCACCCCGATCCTCCTCCCGCCCGCGCCGGCGAGCGCGCCGCCCTTTAAGCCAGCGCGCTCCAGACCTCTAGCTTGTTCTTGACGTGGCGGATGACCTCGGTGGTGAACTCGTTGGTGCCGGAGGAGCCGCCGAGCTCGGCGGTGCGGGTGCCTTCGAGGACGTTCTCGAAGCAGGCCTCGTAGATGGCGCGGGAGACCCGGTCGGCCTCCTCGTCCTTGAAGAAGCCGAGAAGGGCGGCGCCGGCCAGGATCATGGCCATCGGGTTGGCGACGTTCTTGCCCTCGAGGCTCGGGGCCGTGCCGTGCGGGGCCTCGGCCATCACCGTCTCGGGGTTCTCGTTCTCGTCGAGGGCGATGAGGAGGGACTCTGCGCCCGCGATGGAGCCGAACATCTGCAGGACGAGGTCGCTCATGCAGTCCCCGTCGCGGTTGAGCGTCGGGATGACCATCGGCTCGCCGTAGGTCGAGAGGAGCAGCGCGTAGGTGGCGTCGATAAGCTGCGGGTCGTAGCGGATGTCCTTGTTGAGGCCCGCGGCCCGGTCCATCTCCTCCTTCAACATCCCCTCGTAGACGGGGGAGACGGTGTACTTCGGCCCGCCGAAGACCTTCGCCCGCATCTTGCGCGCCTGGATGAAGGCGAACTCCGAGACCCCGCGGCAGACCCTACGCGAGATCTTCTCGGTCCTGTACGCGACCTCGTCGAGCTCGCCGCCCTCGCGCCACTCCTTCGCGCCGTAAGCGTCGTCGACGGCCATCCTGACCACCGAGATGGGGGCGTGAAGACCGACGATGGGGTTCACGCCGGGGATGCGCCGCCCCGTCCTGACGATCACGGTCCCGTTTATGCCGCGCCTCAGGATCGCGTTCGGGGATCCCACGTCTCCCGATACCTCAGGCGTGACGGTGGCGGCCTTTATGCCGAAGCCGTGCCTCTTCATCGCCTCGGCCGCCTCGTGTACTACCTTGTTCTCCGTCTCCCGGCGGTTCTCCAGGGAGAGGTCGTACCGCTTGAACTCCATGTCCAGGCCCGTCACCGAAGGGTCGAGTACCCTGAGCGCCTCCTCGAGGAGCTCCTGTCCCGTCTGGTCACCCTCCATAACGACGATAGTCTTACGATCCACGCTGTGTCTCCTCCGGAAAGCTTTCTAACCTTTACGGAGGAGTATACGACCTACGCAGTACGGCTTCCGTCGCGAAGGAGGGTGGGCGGCGCCGGTCTCCCGGCGGTCTACTTGCCCGGTACTCGCCTGGCTTGTGGAGTGCTCTGGCGGCGGGTGTAGAGGTAGGCGATCGCGGTGAAGATCAGGGCGGCGGCGAGGGCGATGATCACGTGGTAGCCCTCCGTGGCGTGCGAGATTGCCTCCCCGATGTTCGACCTGTCGTCGAACATAAGCTCGACGGCCACGTACACCAACAGTGCCGCGCCCACGTAAACGAGGATGGGGAAGCGGTTCATTATGTAGCTCAAGATGGAGGCCCCGAAGATGATCAGCGGGATCGTCAGCGCGATGCCTATTCCCACCAGCAGCACGCTTCCGCCGGAGACGCCGACGAGCGCGATCACGTTGTCCAGCGACATCACGACGTCGGCGACCATGATGATCCCGATGGCGCTCCACAGCCCGGATCCCTCCTTGACGTCCTTGGTCTCGTCGTCGTGTTGGACGAGTCTCCACGCCACCCACAAGAGCGCCAGGCCACCGACAATCTGCAGATACGGCAGGCTGATCAGATAAGAGACGATAAACACGAAGAGGAGGCGCAGCCCCACGGCCCCGGCCACCCCCAGCAGGATCGCCTTCCTCCTCACGGATTGGTCGAGGCTGCGTACCGCGAGCGCGATAACGACCGCATTGTCCCCCGAGAGGATGAGGTCTATAAGCAATACCCCGAGAAACCTGCCGAGCATCTCTGCCGTGAATAAGTCCGCCAAAACGCTGCCTTTCGTAGTCTCTGTCCGTCCCTGCCAGCGGGCGGGAACGATCGGGCGATTATACTCGACGCTGCGGAGGGGCCACACGCGCTACGTGTCGCTCGTCACATCCCCCGCAACCGGATCGCCGTAAGGATCAGCCACGACACGAAAACGGCGACGAAGAGCCGCTCCGAAACCCCGAACACCTCCTCGCCCAGAACCGGTATCGAGAACAACGCCCCAACGGCGACAACGGCCCACGCGGCAGTCGGGGTCGCGAACGACCGCCAGCGTTCGTCGCCCCGGAAACTCCTCGCGAACAGGAACATAACGATGAGGATGAGCAGGAACGAGGTCGTCGCGACGGCGCCGTGTACCGCGGCTCCGACCCCCGACGACCCGGTTTTGAAGAAGCCTAGCGAGGTCCACAACAGCCCGCAGAGGGCGAGCAGCAGCGGCGCGAGCATGGCGCCGTCCACCGACCGGTACAATCCGAGGGCGAGCGCCACGCTGCCGAGACCGAAGGCGAGAAAGGCCGCGTCCATGAACTCCCCGAACCGGACGAGCGCGAGCGCGCTGATCGACTGCTCGACCCCATCGTACGCGTCGGGCGTCAGGACGGGCAGGGCGACGACCACCGCCACCCAGAAGGCGAACCCCCCGAGCGCCAGCGTCCCCGCCCGCCGGGTATTCCCGTCCGGCGAGCCCGTCCCGCGCCGCTCGTAAACCACCCTCTCGGACCTTTACGAGAACAGGTCTATAAGCTGCAAGTTCTCGAACTCGGCGGCGAGGGTGGGGGAGAGCTGGGCCCTGTTCCCCTTCTCGCCCATCGTGCTCGCCACCTCCAGAAAGGCCGCCACGGTCCCGGTGAGGGGGACGTCGCGGCGCCTGAGGGCGACGATGGGGCGCTGCATCTCCGGGGCGTCCTCGACCTCTATAAGCGAGAGGTGCCCGGCCGCCACGCTCCTCACCACCGCCGTCCGGGGAAGGAACGCGACCCCGAGGCGGTGCTCGACCATCCTCTTGGCAGCCTCGATGTTGTCCAGCTCGATCGTGCGGAGCTCCCGTATGCCGGCGTCCCTGAACAGGGACTGGGTGGCCTCGTAGTAGCCCGAGGCGTGGTCGAAGAGGATAAGCTGCTCGTTGCCCACCTCCGAGAGCTCCGCCGAACCCTTCTCCGTGAAGCGGTGGCTCGGGTCGACCACGAGCACGAGCTCGTCCTCGTACAGCGTCACGCTCTCCGCCTCAGGGTGGCTGACGGCCCGTGCGATCCCGAGCTGCACCTCCTCCTTCAGCACCATCCCCAAAACGTCCTCTGAATGCCCCGTCCTGACCGAGACCGACACCCGCGGATGCGCCCCCGTGAACCGCTCCAGTATGGACGGCAGGGCGTAGGTGCTGACGCCGGGCGACGTGCCTATCGAGATCCTTCCACCCGAAGCCCCCTTGAGCTCTCTCAGTCGCTGCTTGCCCTCCTCGACGCTGTCCAGCGTACGCTCCGCGTAGGGCTGGAACTCCTTGCCCGCCGGCGTCAGCCGCATCCCCCGGCTCGTGCGCACGAAAAGCTGATCCCCCAGCTCGTCCTCTAAGGATTTGATCCTGGCCGTCAGCGTCGGCTGCGTGAGGTACATCTCCTCCGCCGCCCGGCTCACGTTCCCTAAGCGCGCCACCGCCAGAAAACATTCAAGCTGCCTCAACAGCACGCCAGCCCCCTCCGCCCGTTCATAGATATAAATTTCTTCTATAACACTGATTCAAGCAAACAATTGGACTTATATCAAGGCCGTTGTTACCTTGATGCCACGTTGAGGAGCGGACGGAAGGAGCGGAAGATGATTCCGGTTCAGTACAGGGATTCGGAGACCGAAGAGATTCTGGAGCAGCGCCACGAGGACGAGGCTCCGACGATGGGCACCGAGGTGTGGCTGGGTGTCAGGCGGTACGAGGTTCTGTACAGGTGGAAGTGTGTCCCGACTTGTTGCATCGTCTACGTGCGTCCGGCGAGGGCCGAGCGGGCCGTCCCGGTGGCGGTCTAGACAGAGAAGCGGGTAAGAGGGTTTTGGGCGTTCGTCTCTGCGGTGTGGAGCTTGCGGCGGCTTGCTAAAGTGGCTTCTGTTTGTAGGGAGCCGCGGGCAGGGTGGTCGCGGGACCCCGTGTAGAGAAGGAAGGAGCCCGAAACTTTATGGCTAGTACGAGGCAAGGGACGGAAGGGGTCGAGTTCACGGCCCCGATACCGGACGAGTTCGGCGAGATTCTGACGCCCGAGGCGGTTGCCTTCGTCGCGAAGCTCGCGCGGCAGTTCACCGGGAGGCGCGACGAGCTCCTCCAGAAGCGGGCCGAGCGGCAGGAGAGGATCAACGCCGGCGAGATGCCGGACTTCCTCCCCGAGACGGCGGAAATCAGGAACGGCGACTGGAAGATAGCGCCCATCCCCGACGACCTTCAGGACAGGCGCGTTGAACTCACGGGCCCTCCGGACCGCAAGATGACGATAAACGCCCTGAACTCGGGCGCAAAGACCTGGATGGCCGACCTCGAGGACGCCAACTGCCCGACGTGGCGCAACATGCTGGAGAGCCAGCTTAACCTGCGCGACGCGAACCGGCGTACCATCACCTACGACGACCCGAAGACCGGCAAGCACTACGATCTCAACGAGGACGTCGCCCTGATCATCGCCCGCCCGAGGGGCTGGCACCTCAACGAGAAGCACATGATCGTGGACGGGGCCGAGGTCCCGGGTGGTCTCTTCGACTTCGGGCTGTACTTCTTCCACAACGTGCAGACGCTTCTGGACCAGGGCAGCGGCCCGTACTTCTACCTGCCGAAGATGGAGAGCCACCTCGAGGCGCGGCTGTGGAACGATGTCTTCAACCTCGCCCAGGACGAGCTCGGGGTGCCGCGCGGCACGATCAAGGCGACCGTGCTTATAGAGACGATCCTCGCGACGTTCGAGATGGACGAGATCCTCTACGAGCTGCGCGAGCACTCGGCGGGCCTGAATTGCGGCCGGTGGGACTACATCTTCTCGTACATAAAGAAGTTCCGCGAGAAGGATCTCCTCCTCCCCGACCGCTCCGAGGTCACCATGATTACCCCGTTCATGCGCGCCTACTCGCTGCTGACGATCAAGACGTGCCACAAGCGCGGCGCCCACGCCATCGGCGGTATGGCCGCGCAGATCCCCTCGAAGGACCCCGAGGAGAACGAGAAGGCGAACGCCAAGGTGCGCGCGGACAAGGAGCGCGAGGCCAAGGACGGCCACGACGGCACCTGGATCGCCCACCCCGGCATGGTCCCGCTCGCGATGGAGGTCTTCGACGAGCACATGAAGGGGCCGAACCAGATAGGGGAGAAGAGCCCCGACGTGACCCCGACCGCCGCCGATCTCCTGGAGAAGCCGGAGGGGCCCATCACCGAGGCCGGTTTCCGGCTCAACGTCAACGTCGGCGTGCAGTACCTCGGCGGCTGGCTCGCCGGACGCGGGGCCATCCCCGTCTACGGACTTATGGAAGACACGGCGACCGCCGAGATCTCGCGCGCCCAGGTGTGGCAGTGGATCCACAACGACGCCGGCGTCTTCGACGACGGCACCGAGGTCACCGTGGAGCTGTTCCGCAAGGTCCTCGCCGAAGAGCTCGACAACATCAAGGAGCTCGTCGGTCCCGAGCGCTTCGAGAAGGACGAGTTCGGCAAGGCCGCGGAGCTCTTCGATCGCATCTCCACCGACGACGACTTTGTCGACTTCCTGACCATTCCGGGCTACCAGTACCTGGACTAGATAGGACGAAAGATTCTTCACCACACCGACATCCAACCCCGCGGTCAGGTCGGCGGCTCCACACGGAGACCGCCGGCCCCCGCCCTGCTGCCCCGGAGCGTGGGCCACGTACCCACGCCCCACGCAACCTCTCGACTACCGGGTGGGTTGCGTGTAGTAGGCACATACGTTTAGTGTTAACGTATGTGTAAAGGGTGGTCGTACTAGTTCCTTATCGGAAGGAGAGGTTGGATGCAGCAGAACGGCAAGAACGCTACGGCGGAGATAGAAGGGTATTTCGATAGTCCCCGTTTCGAGGGGATCGAGCGGCCGTACACCGCCGAGGACGTCGCGCGGCTGAGGGGTTCGGTGCAGATCGAGCACACGCTGGCGCGGATGGGGGCCGAGAGGCTTTGGCAGCTCATGCACGAGCGTCCGTTCGTGCGGGCCTTGGGTGCCCTGACCGGTAACCAAGCCATGCAGCAGGTCAAGGCGGGGCTCGAGGCGATCTACCTCTCCGGCTGGCAGGTCGCGGCGGATGCGAACCTCGCGGGTCAGATGTACCCCGACCAGAGCCTCTACCCGGCCAACTCGGTGCCGCACGTGGTCAGGAGGATCAACCAGACCCTGCAGCGCGCCGACCAGATCCACCACTCCGAGGGCAGGAACGGGGTTCACTGGTTCGCCCCGATCGTAGCCGACGCCGAGGCCGGCTTCGGTGGCGCCCTGAACGTCTTCGAGCTGACGAAGTCCATGATCGAGGCGGGTGCGGCCGGCATCCACTTCGAGGACCAGCTCGCCAGCGAGAAGAAGTGCGGCCACATGGGCGGCAAGGTTCTCCTTCCGACGGCCCAGGCCGTTCGCAACCTGATCTCCGCGAGGCTCGCCGCCGACGTCATGGGCGTGCCCACCGTCATCGTGGCCAGGACCGACGCCGACGCCGCCGACCTCATTACGAGCGACGTCGACCCGAGCGACGCCCAGTTCCTCACCGGCGAGCGTACGATGGAGGGCTTCTACCGGGTGCGCGCCGGCATCGACCAGGCGATCGCCCGCGGCCTGGCCTACGCGCCCTACGCCGACGTCGTGTGGTGCGAGACCTCGACGCCGGACCTCGAGCAGGCCGAGAAGTTCGCGAACGCCATCCACGAGCAGTTCCCGGGCAAGCTTCTCGCGTACAACTGCTCGCCTTCCTTCAACTGGAAGAAGCGCCTCTCCGACGAGGAGATCGCGAGCTTCCAGGAGAGGATCGGGGAGATGGGCTACAAGTTCCAGTTTGTGACGCTCGCGGGCTTCCACGCCCTGAACAACTCGATGTTCGAGCTGGCGAACGACTACAAGGACCGGGGCATGGCTGCCTACTCCGAGCTCCAGCAGCGCGAGTTCGACAACGAGAAGTACGGCTACACTGCGACGAAGCACCAGCGCGAGGTCGGCGCCGGTTACTTCGACGAAGTCGCCCAGGTGGTCGCCGGCGGCATGGCCTCCACCACCGCGCTCACCGGCTCCACCGAGGAGTCGCAGTTCGCCGAAAACAACGACACCCACGACGATCCGCGCACGGAGATCGCCGACGAGAAGGGCCAGCTTATAAAGTAGCTGTCAACCCTTAGCTGTCAGCGATGAGGAGGGGGGCCGGAGATTCTCCGGCCCCCCTCTCCGTGTCCGGGTGTCCTTGCTTAACGAATTCTAGTCTTCGGGGCGGGAGCTTGACGCGTCGGGTCCCGGCATCACGCCGACCACAGGGCTTAGCCCGAGCAGGAGCCCGTGCACGGTAACCTCGTGTCCCCTCCGGAAGTTCGCGACCCACGTCCCGCGTAAGACCAGCAGGACGACGAGCATAAGAAGTAAGGCGTGGTGTCGAACGTCCATCGAGCCCTCCCCGGTTCGATTCTGCGTCTCCCCGAGAACAATGGCGTGCCGTCAACCCAGGAGATCGGCCCAGGACTTCAAGAACGCGCCCGCGAGAGGTCTGGACGGTCGAGACGGACGGCCGACGGCCCGAGGGTGACCTCGCCGTCGTCGCGACCCTGCACCTCGGGGACTCGGCGCGCTACCGCGTGGCCGGCGGGGAGGGTGGCAAGGAGCGACGGCCGCCGAATCCGGCCTGAAGGACGGCTGCGTCTATCTCATGCGCGAGGACCACCTCGCGGGCACGAGGCCCTGACCGGTGAGTCCCGCCGGCACGGCTCGCCTCTACGGGGCGCTCGCCTGGTCCTCGACCGGCAACTCGGACCTTACGACCCAGGCCGGGTCTCCCGGCGGGGGCGGCGCTTCGAGGCCGCCGCGAGGGACGACCGAGATGCCGACGTGTCCGTAGTCGTCGAACCCGCCGGGGGGTGAGAGCAGCTTGTGGTAAGAGCCTTTCTCCTCGTCCGTGGGGGTGAAGGTGCCGACGCTCTCCTCCAGGCCCTCGCTCTCCCCGACCCAGAGCTGGTAGACCCGGCTCTCGGGCAGGGGAGGCAGGCGGTCGAAGACGAACATGCCCACGTCGCCCTCCCTCGCCGTGTAGACACGCGCCCTGACCCCGTCGTCCGAGGTCGTCGGCAGGTCCTCCACCCGAAGGTCCGCACGCTCCATAAGGTCCACGACGCCGTTTATGGTCTGCTGCTTCTCGGCGATCTCGCCGTCGAGCTGGCGGTTCTGCGCGAAGAGCAGGCCGCCCGCAAGTACCGCGGCGGCCACCGCGGCGACGGCGAGCGGGCGTCGGAGCCGGGCGAGTCTCGAACGGCGCTGCGGTGGTCGGCGGACGGTCGGGAGCGGACGGACCTCGGCGGCGCGCTCCATCAGGCGCCCCTTCGCGCCTTCGGGCAACGGGATGTCCGGCGCGGTTAGGTTGAGGGCGTGGGCGAGCGGCTCGTAGGACGCAAGCTCCCGGCGGCACTCGTCGCACCCCTCGTCGAGGTGCTTTCTGACAGCGGCCTCCTCCTCGGGT
>JADDPR010000381.1 GCA_016781775.1 Rubrobacter sp.
CTTGAGGGGCGAGCCGATCATCGGCGAGTAGACCCTCATCGCGTGGTTCTCGAGCTCGAGAACCTTGCTCGGGACGTACTCGCCGGCGAGGTCGATAGGGGTAACGCCGTGGTCGTCAACCAGATACTCAACACCCGCGCGCGTCTGATCGAGTTGGAGAGAAAGGTAAAGGAAACCGAGGAGCTGGAGGCCCGTCTCGATGCATTGGAGCGGGCCGCCGAGGAGAAGGGAGGCAGGAAGTGGGGAGCATAGAGAAGCGGCTAGAGCAGCTCGAGGAGCGGGCCGGAGCGGCGGCACAGGACGAAGAGGAGCGCGTCAGCCGCGAGGCGCTGAGTCGCGTAAGCACCGAGGACCTCCGTAGCGTTGCCGAGTATCTCAGGCGGGTCGAAGACGAGGGCGGGGAGCCTACCGAAGAGGAGGAAGCGGCATTGCGTCGTTACGAGGAGCTGCGCGAGGAGGTAAGGAATGGACGTTAGGCGGAGGCTGGAGCGCCTGGAGGCCGCGCGGGGGACACAGAAGGCGCCCTACGAGGTCACGATGTCCGTCCGTATCTACTTGAAGGCCGTCGAGCGCCACCGGGCCCACGAGAACGGCGAGGTGCCGCCTGCCTACGCGCAAGAGGAGTTAGAGGCGCTGCACGCCGACGACCTCGAGACCGTTGCCGACGGGAGCGTGGTCGGGTTGATGAGGTCCTCTGGGGGCTGGGAGTCGCCGGAGGGTCGGGAGTTGTTGGACGGATGGGAAGAGGGCGCTCGGCAAAGGCTGGCGCGGGTAGAGGAGGGCGAGACGCTCGAGGCCGTCTACGAAGACGACGGCGAGGAGGCTTCTTAGGCGCACGAGGTTGCCGCCTGTCAGGCGCGGAGGGTCGGGGTAGAGGTAGGATGCCCGGCTATGGGAGAGGGGCCCACAGAGCGCCGGACACACGACGGTCACACGGCGGGCAATACCGCCGGGGGATCGGGCTGGACCACGACGGACGTTGCCGCCAGAGCTCTGGGGGTCAGTCCCCGAAGCGTCCGCCGCTTTATTGATCGCGGCGACCTCGAGGGGCGCAAGGTCAAAGAGGGGATAGTCGAGGCGTGGGAGGTGTCCATAGACTCCCTCCAGGCGCTCAGGGACCGGCGCGGACCCGAAGGACGCGACCGCCGCAACGTCCGCCGTGAGTCCGAGCTCGGACCGCCGCCGGACACATCGGCGGACATGGCGGACCTGATCCGCGACCTCACTACGGACCTCGTGCGCACCGCATCGGAGGCCACGGAGCTCAGGGTGCGGCTCGAGCTCACGGAGCGGACCGAAAGCACGCTGCGCGAGGAGCTGGGAAGAGAGCGAGCGCGGCGCGAAGAGGCGGAGCGCCGGTTAGCGGAATTGGAGCGCCGCCCAGCTCCCCCCTCAGAGGCGCCACAGGAGCCACGAGACGCCCCCCAGACGGACGCGGAGGCCTCCGGGGGTACGGACGCACCCGAGGGGCCTCCGGGCGCTCAGGAGGGCGCTCGGGTGCGTTCCGGAATTCCGGAACGGCCCACCGAAGAGACGGCGCGGCGGCCGTGGTGGGTTCGCATCTTCGGGGGGTAGACCGCGGTAGAGCTGACCGGCTGCTCAAGCTACCCACCGCCAGGTGACGAACATGGCGCAAAGCAACAGGGAGAAGGCGGCGCTCGGGATCAGCCACGCGATCAGCGCCCAGCGGTTTCGCAGTACCACGCCGAGCACGATGAACAGCGGGAACGCGACGAGCACGAGGCGCGGCAGGTTGAAGAGGGGATTGGTCTCGGTCCCGTAGAGCGCGAAGGGGACGGTGAAGAGGAACGCGTAAAGGTAAAGGTCCCAGGGGAGATGACGTAAGCCCAGCGCCAGCATCGCCACGACGAAAAAGAGCGCGAGCAGGTTGTAGGTGTGGGAGGCGTCGACGGAGTGCGCCACGGAGCGCGGCTGCTCGAACATCGCCACGGGATCCAAGGCGTAGTGCAGGCCCCTCCTCGCCGCTGCCCAGGCGTTGCCCAACACCGTGACGGGGTTCGGCGTAAAGGTTCTTTGCCATTCGTCCGTGCTCTGCACCTTTTGGAAGACCAGCGGGTCGCCGAAGCGGTGCCAGAGGAAGGCCATGTAAGCAACGAGGCCCGAAGGCACGAGGGCCAGGTACGCCCCCCTGAAGCGGTATTCCCTTATCCCCCCGAGCCATTCGTAGAGGAGGGGGATCAGTAGGAGTACCCCGACGTGGCGCGTGAGGGCCGCCAGGGCCGCGAGGCCGGCGGCCAGGAGCAGGTCCTTGCGCACGCGGGCCGCCCACATACTCCCGGCGGCGAGGGCCAGGAACAGGCTCTCGGTGTAGACCGCGTTGAAGAAGAAGGCCGTCGGGAAGAAGGCCAGGGTCAGCACCGTACCCCCCGCCACCCTCCGGCCCCAGCCGTCCTCGGCTATGCGGTAGACGAAGTAGAGGGCGAAGAGGAAGGAGACGAGGGAGATGAACACCCCCCACGCCTGGAGCGTCCGGTCGCCGACGGGCCCGCCGAACGTCTCGGCGAACAGCCGCATCAGCATCGGGTAGAGCGGGAAGAAGGCCGTCG
>JADDPR010000005.1 GCA_016781775.1 Rubrobacter sp.
CCACGGCCTCAGGCGCGGCGGCAAGCGGGCGGTGCGCGAGTACAACACCGGCGCGTTCGGGGCCACGGCCTCAGGCGCGGCGGCAAGCGGGCGGTGCGCGAGTACAACACCGGCGCGTTCGGGGCCGGCGCCCTGACCTTCCTCGGGAGCAAGGCCAAGCCCGTGCTCGCGCCACTCGCGTTGCGCGCCGAGCCGCTGCCCGCGGGGGCTCGACTCGCCCTGCTACTGGGGGGCCTGGCTTCCGCCGCGCTCGTCGCGAGCCTCTCCCGCAGCCGCGGTTAGGGTTTTCCCGGTGAACCTCCAGCGTCCGGACCATTGCCCCCCGACGGCCTCCGGGTGTCGCTACGGCCCTTGCGGAAAAGGCCGGCGCGTTTCTTACGGTTTGGAGGTCTAGGTGGGTCTGCTGCTCAAATTACTTTCCACGGCCGCCGCGGGCGCCCTGGACGTGTGGGTTGGGATCTTTACCGGCGTGGCCCTGGGGCTCCACCCCGTGTTGAGCGGCATCGTCAGCATAGTCAGCGCCCTCGTCGGGGTGACGCTCGTGGTCCTGGGGGGTGAGCGGTTGCAGGGACGGATATACCGCAGCCGCAGGCTCGCCAGACGCCGCGAGCGCATAGAGCGCGTCTGGAAGCGCTATGGAATACCGGGCGTGGCCCTGCAAGCCCCGCTGCTCACGGGACCGATCGTCGCGACGATCCTGGCCCTGGGGCTCGGCGCTCCTCCACGCCCCCTCCTGGGCTGGATGATCGCGAGCATCGTGCTGTGGGGGGCGGTCCTCACCGGGGCTGCGGCCCTTGGCATCTCCCTGTTCTTCGGCTAGGCGTGCCGTAGGTCGCGGTCCGCGATTACGATGCCGTCCTCGTCCGAGTAGAGGTACTCGCCGGGGGACACCTCGACCCTCGCGAAGCTGACCGGTGCGTCGCGCTCGCCGGCACCCTCCTTGGCGCTCTTTCTCGGCGAGGTGTTCAGGGCCTTCACCCCAACGGGGACAGAGGATATTTCGGCGGAATCGCGGATGCAGCCATGGACGACGATGCCCGCCCAGCCGTTCTCGTGGGCGAGCGCGGCGAGGTTGCCTCCCACCAGGGCGCACCTCGTCGAGCCCCCCCGTCCACGACCAGCACCCGCCCCCGTCCGTCCTCCTCGAGCGCCTCGCGCACGAGCACGTTGTCCTCGAAGACCCGGACGGTCGAGACGGGCCCGGAGAACGACGAGGCCCCGCCGTAGTTCCGGAACACCGGTTCGGCCACCCGCACGCCCTCACCAAACTCGTCGCACAGGTCCGCCGTCGCGAAGCCCCTCGTCTCCTCCATCTATTCCCCCGATCCTTTCTCTTCGTCGTCCCGCCGCAAGCCGGGTCTCACCAACCCCGACGCGACGGCCACCGTCCTCTCGACAACCTCGGCCGCAGGCACCGGCCGGGCGAGGCGCGGGGCCTGCCCGGACCACAGCGACATAAACTCCGTGCGGTCCGCCTTCGCCGCCGCGGCCCGGATGTCGCGGGTGTGGGCGTTCTGCACGGGATAGCCCGCGACGTCCGCCCCCTCCATCTCCTCGGTGAAGCGGTTCTTTAGGCCCCGGGCGGCCTTGCCGGAGAAGGCGCGGGTGACGGTCGTCTCTTCCTCCGTCGCCCCGAGGACGGCTCGCTTGTACCCTTCGTGCGCCCCGCTCTCCGGGCAGGCGAGAAAGGCCGTCCCCATCTGCACCCCGTCGGCCCCGAGCGCGAGCGCCGCCGCGAGTCCCCGCCCGTCCATGATCCCACCGGCCGCCAGCACCGGGATGCCCACGGCATTCGCGACCTGCGGCACGAGCGCCATCGTCCCGACGAGCCCCTCCTCGTGCGGACCGAGGAAGGTGCCCCTGTGCCCGCCGGCCTCCGACCCTTGCGCGGTGACCGCGTCGATCCCGGCCTCCTCTACCGCCACCGCCTCCCGCACGGTCGTCGCCGTCCCGACGGTCACCACCCCGGCCCCCCGCAACGCGTTGAGGTGTTCCTCCTCCGGCACCCCGAAGGTGAAGCTGAAGACGGGCACCCTCTCCTGCAGTACGACCGCGAGCTGGTCCTCGAAGGACTGGGCGTAGGAGAGCTCCCCCGGTGCTTCTATCCCCAACTCCTCGCGGTAGGCGGCGAGCGAGGCCCCGATCTCCTCCGGGTCGTACAGGGAAGGGTCGAACGGCTCCGGAACGAACAAGTTCACGGCGAAGGGCTTCTGCGTGAGCGCGCGGATCTCCGCGACGGCCGTCCCGATCGCCCCCGGCGTCATGTAAGCGGCCCCCAGAGTACCCAACCCCCCGGCCTCCGAGACCGCCGCGACGAGCCTGGGCGTCGTCGGCCCGCCCGCCATCCCGGCCTGAACGACCGGGTGCTCGATCCCCAGCAACCGCGTGATCCTCGTCTCCAAACCGGCCTCCTGCTAAAACTTCGCTCGACCCGCATTCTAGACAACGACCCGTAGGACGACCTGACCCCGCCTCAGAAGCGAACCCCACGCCTCCACCGCTTGCGGCCCTTTGTCGCCCGTGTGATACTGCATGTAGTGTATTGTTACAAGCGGCCTAGCTTGCAACAAATTCGTGTAGCAAGCGGCCCGGCGGCCGTTACAAGGAGGTCATAGTGGAGCTTTTGAGGGTCGAAACGGACCACGCCGCGGAGATCGAGCGGTTGAGGGAGGAGTTGAACGCGGTAATTCTGGCGCATTATTACCAGGAGCCCGAGATCCAGGACGTCGCCGATTTCATCGGGGATTCGTTGGGGTTGGCGCGGCAGGCGCAGGGGACGCAAGCGGACGTGATCGTCTTCTGCGGCGTCCACTTTATGGCGGAGACGGCCAAGATCCTGAACCCAGCGAAGACCGTCGTCCTGCCCGACCTCGACGCCGGTTGCTCCCTCGCCGACAGCTGCCCGCCGGAGGACTTCCGCAGGTTCATAAAGGAGCGCCCGGGGCACGCCGTCGTCTCTTACGTGAACACCTCGGCCGAGGTCAAGGCGCTCTCGGACGTCATCTGCACCTCCAGCAACGCCGAGAAAGTCATCGCGAGCATCCCCGAGGAGACGCCCATCATCTTCGGCCCGGACAAGCACCTCGGGCGCTACCTCGTGGAGAAGACCGGACGCGACATGGTCCTGTGGCCGGGGACGTGCATGGTGCACGTGATGTTCAGCGAGAGGAAGATCCGGCAGCTCAAGGTCCGCTACCCCGACGCCGAAGTCCTCGCCCACCCCGAGTGCGAGGAGCGGGTCCTCCGCGTCGCCGACCACGTGGGGAGCACGACGGCGCTTCTGGACAGGGCGGTGGCGAGCCCCGCGAAGAGGTTCATCGTGGCGACGGAGCCCGGTATCATCCACGGGATGAAGAAGGCCGCCCCCGGGAAGGAGTTCATGCGTGCGCCCGGCAAGGGCCCGGAGGGGGCGTGCGAGGCGTGCAGCGAGTGCCCCCACATGCGCCGCAACACCCTCGCGAAGCTCCGCGATTGCATGGAGAACCTCTCGCCCGAGATAACGCTCGACGAGGGGCTACGGGTCCGGGCCCTCCTGCCCATCGAGCGGATGCTGGAGATCCGCTGATGGAGGCCATGGATCTTCTGAAGAACGAAAAGGTTCTCCCCGTGCCACCCGCCGCGCTCCTCGCGCTCGCGCGGGCCGCCCTCGCCGAGGACGTAGGCCGGGGCGACGTCACCTCCCTCGTAACCGTTCCCCCGGAAGCCCGCGCCCGCGCCCGCTTCGTCGCCCGCGAGGGGCTCGTCGTCTCCGGCCTCGGGGCGGCCCTCGCCGTCTTCCACGAGGCGAGCGCAGGGGAGGCGCGGTTCTCGGCGCTCGTCGAGGAGGGCGAGAGGGTCGAGGCCGGAGCCACGCTCGCCGCGGTCGAAGGGGGGGCGCGGGACGTCCTGGCCGCCGAAAGAGTAGCGCTCAACCTCGTCATGCGCCTCTCGGGGGTGGCCACCCTCACGAGCCGCTACGTCGAGGCCGTCCGTGGGACGGGGGCCAGGATCACGGACACCCGCAAGACCACCCCCGGCCTGCGACTCCTCGAAAAAACCGCCGTGCGCGCCGGCGGCGGAACAAACCACCGCTCCGGCCTCGACGACGGCATCCTTATAAAAGACAACCACCTCGCGCTCGCCGGCGGCGTAGCGGAGGCCGTGCGCCGGGCGCGGGAGGGGGCGCCGCACCTTCTCAAGGTCGAGGTGGAGGTCGAGAGCCTCGGGGAGCTCGGGGAGGCGCTCGGCGCCGGGGCCGACGTCGTCCTCCTCGACAACATGACCCCCGACGAGGTCCGAACCTGCGTCGAGTTCGTGCGCAAGGAGAGCCCGGGCACCGTCGTCGAGGTCTCCGGCGGGGTCAACCTTTCGACCGTGCGGGCCCTCGCGGAGGCGGGGGCGGACCTTATCTCCGTCGGCGCCCTGACCCACTCCGCCCACTCCGCCGACGTTTCCCTGGAAGTGGAGTCGTGCTAGGGACGACCGACGTAATAGTCATCGGAGGCGGCATCGCCGGTGGTTCCGCGGCGCTCGCTGCCGCCAGAAGGGGCGCGCGGGTCACCCTGCTCACCGGCACCCCCGACCCCGAAGAGACGGCCACCCGCTACGCGCAGGGCGGCATCATCCACACCGGTCCCGACGACTCGCCCGAACTTCTCGTCAGCGACGTCCTGGCCGCCGGAGGCGGCGACCCCGCCGCGGCCCGGCTCCTCGCCTCCGAGGGGCCACCGCTCGTGCGCCGGCTCCTCATAGAAGACCTGCAGGTCCCCTTCGACCGCGAGGAGGGCGGCTTCGAGGGGCTCCACCTCACGCACGAGGGCGCCCACTCCGTCCACCGCATAATCCACCACCGGGACACGACGGGCCGGGAGGTGCAGCGCGCCCTCACCCGCGCGCTCCGCGCCGAGGAGCGCATAACCATCCTCCCCGCGACCGCGGCCCTCGAGCTCGTCGTCTCCCACGGCCGGTGCGTCGGGGTCCACGCCGCGCGGGACGGGGAGGTCGTCACCCTGCTCGGGCGCGGGGTCGTGCTCGCTACGGGGGGGCTCGGTGCCCTCTACGAGCACACCACCAACCCTTCCCATGCCACAGGCGACGGCTACGCTCTCGCCCTCCGGGCCGGCGCGACCCTGCGGGACCTTCATTACGTACAGTTTCACCCGACCGCCCTCTACGCGCCTGGCACCGCCGGCGACCGCTCCCTTGTCTCCGAGGCTGTGCGCGGCGAGGGCGGGGTGCTCGTCGGTTCCGACGGCGAGGAGTTCGTGGACCATCCTTTAGGATCCCTCGCCCCCAGGGACGTGGTGGCGCGCGCCATCCGCGCGACCATGGACCGCACCGGGTCGCCCTGCGCCTACGTGGATACCTCCCACCGCCCCGAAACCTGGATCCGCGAGAGGTTCCCCGCCATCCACGCCCGCTGCCTCCAATCCGGCATCGACATGGCCCGCGAGCCCATCCCCGTCGTCCCCGCGGCCCACTACTCCTGCGGCGGCGTCGCGACGGACCTGTCGGGCCGCACGAGCCTCAAGGGCCTGTGGGCCGCGGGCGAGGTCGCGAGCACCGGCCTCCACGGCTCCAACCGCCTCGCCTCGACCTCCCTCCTGGAGGGCCTCATCTTCGGCTGGCGTGCCGGCGAGGACGTCGCTCGTCCATCCCCCGTCCCCGACGACGTCGCAGGCACGATACCGTGCATCCCCGCCGACGCCCCGGATGAAGCCTGGAGCAGGCTCCGGCGCGTCATGTGGGAGCACGCCGGCCTCGTCCGTGACGCCGGCGGGCTGCGGATCGGGCTCGCGAAGGTCGAGGGGCTCGCGGAGGAGCACGGCGGCACCTCCCTCGTCGGACCCCTCGCCGTCGCCCGCACGGTTCTGGAGGGAGCCCTGGCCGAACACGAGAGCCGGGGCTGTCACCACCGGTCGGACACGCAAGCCGGGGAAGAGAACCCCACAGAAGCCCGTATGCCGGGAGCTTGAGACCCTGGGGGAGAAAGACCGAATGGACGGGGAGGAGTCCATGGACCTTGGAGAGATAGAGGCGAGCTATTACCTCGGGGATCTTGACCCCGAGGAGATGCCCGGGATCGCCCTGCGGGCCCTCGGGGCCGGGTATCGCGGTCCCGCCCTCCTGGAACTCGCGCGGATGAGTAATCCCACGGTTGCGAACGTGGGGGACCTGTTCGAGCACGCGTTGGGGGAGATGGGACGGCCGCCTCTCCCCAAGGATGAAGCCGGACTGCGCGTAGCCAGAAACATCGCTCGAAAGATAGTCTCCGGTAAGGTGCGTCCCTACGAGGGGGCGCAGCTGATATGGACGAAGGTGTGGAACAGATGCGGAAGACCGGAGAGGCTAACCCCCTTCGTCGGCCTCGCCTCCCTGTACGAGGCCGACCCCGAACGCCGCCCGCTCCACCTCAAGGAGATCATGGCGCGGGCGGAGGAGTTGGCAGCCGAACGGGAGGATTTATGATACCGATCTACCTGGATTACAACGCCACGACGCCGCTCGACGAACGCGTCTTGGAGGCGATGCTCCCCTACCTGAAGGGAGAGTTCGGCAACCCCTCCTCCGCGACCCACGCCTACGGCTGGACCGCCAGCGCCGCGGTCGACCTCGCCCGCGAGGGTCTCGCCGAGGCCATAGGTGCCTCGCCCGAGGAAGTCTTCTTCACCGCCGGCGCCACCGAGTCGGACAACATGGCCCTCCTGGGCCTCCTCCGACCCGGCGACCACCTCGTAACCGCCGCGACCGAACACGAGGCCATCCTCGAGACTGCCCACTACCTCGCCCGCGCAGGCATAAGGGTCACGGTCCTCCCGGTCGACGGTCACGGCGTCGTCCCCCCCGACGCCCTCGCCGAAGCCCTGGAGCCCACGACGAGGCTCGTCTCGATAATGCTCGCCAACAACGAGACCGGGACGCTCAACCCGGTGCGCGAGCTCGCCGAGGTCGCCCACGAGCGGGGCGTCCCCTTCCATACGGACGCGGCGCAGGCGTTCTGCAAGATCCCCGTGGACGTCGAAGACCTCGGCGTTGACCTTATGAGCATCTCCGCCCACAAGTGCTACGGCCCGAAGGGCGTGGGCGCCCTCTACGTCCGGCGCCGTCCCCGCCCCGGCGTCCGGAGCGCCCGACCCGAGCCCATCCTCTTCGGCGGCGGCCAGGAGCGGGGCATCAGGAGCGGCACCCTTAACGTCCCCGGCATCGTCGGCCTCGGGGAGGCCGCCTGCGTGGGTGATGCGGCACTTCCGGAGGAAGGGGAGAGGATCGGCGCCCTCCGCGACCGGCTCCACGACGCGCTCCGTGCCGAAGTCCCCGGCCTCCGCCTCAACGGCCATCCTACGCAGCGTCTCCCTGGTACCCTGAACGTCTCCTTCCCCGGCGCGGACGTCGGGGAGTTGCTCGGCGCCCTCCCCGAAGTGGCTGCCTCCGCCGGCTCCGCCTGCGCCTCCCTCGACGCCGGCCCCTCGCACGTTCTGGAGGCGATGGGCCTGAGGGACGGTTCCTGGGCGACCGTCCGCCTCAGCCTCGGCCGCTTCACCACCCGCGAGGAAGTCGAGAAGGCGGCGGACATGATCGTCCGGGCCGCCGCGGATCTCCGGGCCGGCGCCGGGGGCACCGGCGAGCGGGAGGCCCGGCGTTCGGGCAGGGTTACGCCGTAGCGGCCCACGGTAGACTAGCAGTATGAACAGCAAAGAGATCGAAGAGCGCGTAGACGAGATCCTGCTCAAACAAACCCGCGGTGAGAAGCTCACGGATGGGGAGGAGACCATCCTCGCCTTCGCGTACTACGCCGCGAGGGGCCAGCGCACGGTCATAAGGGTCGATCCGCAGTACCGAGAGCTGCCCGATCCCGAATAACCTGCCGCTTCGTCCCGACTCCCGCACCGGGGCGCGTCGGACGTAAGGGGAGGCCGCGTTGGGCGGTGCAGTGGCACGCACCGACCGCGGGCACAAAAGGAGCCGCCGACCGGAACGGCCGACGGCTCGTCGCTATGGGTGCGGGAGTTAAGCTTCGGCGGTCGTCGGGTCGATCACCGAGCGAACCTCGGAGATCTTGTTCGCCGGGAAGCCGCCCTGTTCGGCGTGCTGGCGAACCATATCCGCGTTCGGGGCGATGTAGGTGCAGTAGATCTTGTCGTCCGTCACCTGGCTCTGGACCCACTGTATCTGCGGGCCCATCTCGTTCAGGACGTTGCAGGAAGTCTGCGAGATGTCCCTGAGCTCCTCCGCGGAGAGGTTCCCCGCCCCCGGCAGCTCCCTCTCGATCACGTACTTCGGCATTCCGATTCTCCTTTCTACGGTCTCCTCTAAAACCAATTCTCGCGGCGAAGACGCCTCTTATCTCTAGAAGGGGTAGGCGATCACCCCCACCGCGCCGAGGGCATACCACGTCCCGAAGGCCACGCCGAGCACGCCCAGGACCGGGGCGACCATCTCGAAGTTCCGGGCCACCGGCCCTCCGGCTATAACGAGCCCGAAAGCGGTCGAGAGCAGCGCCATCGAGACTGCGGTACCGCCCGCGAAGAGCAGCAGCGCCACCGCCGCCTCGGCCCGCTCCGAGATGGTCGAAAGCAGCAGCAGCGTGAGGCCGCCCGAGCCGCCAATGCCGTGTACGAGCCCGACGCCGTAGGCCGAGAGCGGGGTCCGGTTGCTGGCGGCGTGGCCGTGCCCGTGCGCCTCGCTCTCCTTGTGCGAGTGGACGTGGCGGTGGGGCTCGGCGTGGTCGTCGTGCCTGTGGACGTGGACGTGGTAGAGGCCGCGGCGCCACCTCATCAGGAGCCGGACGGCCAGGAAGACGATGATCACCCCTATAAGCGTCTCCGCGGCCTGCTGCATGGGCTCGGGCAGAAAGCGGTTGAAGAGCACGAGCGGCAGGCCGAGAAGGACGAGGGTCGTACCGTGCCCGAGGCCCCACAAGAGGCCCATGAAGCCGGCCTTTCTTATCCCGGCGTGGTCCTTCTCCGAGGCGATAAGCGTCGTCACTGCCGCGAGGTGGTCCGGATCGCTCGCGTGCCTCAAGCCCAGAAGCAAGCTCACCAGTAACACCACCCCGACGCCCGCGGAGCCGTTCATGAACCCCTCGAGCCAGCCGTCTATCGCACCCAAAAAATTCTCCTACTCGCCATCAAGCGTTCTCCCTTTCCAGTGCCGCTCGTACGAGTTCCCTGTCGTGCGCCCAGGCGAAGTCGAGGTCGTCGATCTCCCCCAGGGTTACCCACCTTACCCCCGCAACGTCGTCGGCGGCTTGGATCTCCCCGCCGGTGATCCTGACCCGAAAGCCGATCGCGAGCACCCAGTCCCCGCCCTTCCCGTAAGTATGCGTGGCCTGGAGCACCGAGTCTCCGACCACCTCCGCCTCCACCCCGAGCTCTTCCTTTACCTCGCGCACGAGCCCATCCGCCGGGTGCTCCCCAACCTCCAGAAACCCCCCCGGCAGATCCAGCCGCCCCTTCTCCGGCTCCCGCGCCCGGATAGTAACGAGCGCCTTGCCGTCCTTCACGACCGCCGCCCCTACCGCCGGCATCGAGTTCCGGTACCACGACCGTCCGCAGAGCGGGCACGTCACCCCGCCGCTCGGACGCGGATCGCTCAGCTTCGTACCATCCGCCGGACAGAACCGGAAGGGCTCGGTGGGAGAGAACGTCACCTCTCCCCGCGCGGCGTCCGTCAAGACCGGCCCCCCACGGCCTCTTCGGCGACCCCGACGGGAAGTTCAGCGGCCCAAACGTCCTCGATCCCGTCGAGGATCGTCTCGTACGGAGGCATGTTGCAGGGGGAAACGACCGGTCCCGCTTCGGCTCTGGCACGATCCACCAAACAAGCGCTGTGGTCGCTCGAAGCGCTCTGCGGTGGGGAGCTCGAGAACCCTCGGTAGGCCCACGGACCGACCTTCTCTTCTCCCCTGACCCCTGTCATGCGCCTATGTACCGAACATGCAAACGGGTGCCACGCCTGCTCCCTTCGTCGACCGCGCCAACTAGCGCTCCTCCCTCTCCGCTTTTCCCACGAAAGAGCCGCCACTATTTCACCGGCGCAAACCCGCGTCAAGGCTCGCCCAGGAACGATCCTCTCATCCCGCCGAACCCCCGCCAGCGGCGGCGCAGCCTATTGACTGCGCCGGGAGACGCAGAACCATGCTTCCAGGTGAGTTAGAAGGGGTGTCCATTCGGTGCTCTCCCTCAGTTTCCGGAGGACCTGTCGTAGCGGCGTCGCACAGCCGCTCCTCGTGGAGGGCGGGGACAAGTTTGGCCAGCGGCGGAACCGCCCGTAACCCCGGATCAGCGGAAGCGGTGCCACGGCTGCCGGGTACTATGAGTGGTTGCGCGGAATGGACTGCCCTATGAGGAGGCTCGTCCCGTGTTCAAGCCTCCTCGCGGAGTATGCATCTGTTTTCGTGCCCAGGTTGACTGGGATGTGGGCTCTAAGTACTATGCCGCTCTGTCCCCGTACGATGTATTTAAGCCATGGCGGGGTGACCGGGAATGGAGGAGTGATCGTGAAGAGTCTCGAACGCAAAGTTGCCCTCGGTGGGCACGCCGGAGCCAGCACCACTTACGCCGATGGGGAGGCGTCTGTGGAGCGCGCCGAGGTAGCTTACGAGAAGAAGCAGGTCGCCGAGAAGCCCAAGGTGT
>JADDPR010000023.1 GCA_016781775.1 Rubrobacter sp.
CACGAAGAGGCGGTACGCCGGGAACTCTACCCCCGCGAAGGCGACCCTGAAGGCCAGCGCCGTCGGTTGCGCTAGCGTCTGCGGGTTCGTCCCCCAGATCAGCCTGACCAGGTCGGCCAGGACAAACGCGAGCCCGAACGTGAGCAGCACCTCGTTGAGCTCGTTACCGTACGTTCGGGCGAGCAGGAACCTCTCCGTGAGGACCCCGAGGACGGCGACCGTCAGGGTGCCGAGGACCAGCGCAGCCCAGAACCCCAGCCCCGTCTCCATCAGCGTGAAGGCGACGTAGACCCCCACCACGTAGAAGGCGCCGTGGGCCAGGTTGACCACGTTCATCAGACCAAAGATCACGGAGAGGCCCACCGAGATCATGAACAGGAGCATCCCGTAGGCCAGTCCCGTGAGCAGCTGCGTCACCAGGGTTGTTACGTCCAACGCTCCCCCTTTCTGAGTCCCGTTCCCCTAGGAGGAGCCCGGGACGTTCTCGGTGGGCGTAGGGAACTCCCCGAGATCCTCTATGACCTCCGGCACGATCTCACCGCCCTCGAGCACGTTACGCGTCATGTAGTAGCTCTGGATGGGGTTGTTGGTCTCGGGATCGATCGTGATCTCACCACGCGGGCTTTGGAACGTAGCGCCCTTTAAAGCCTCGATGAGGGCCTCTGGCTCGGCGCTCCCCGCCTCCTCTAGGCCCTGCGCTATCAACTGCCCCGCGTCGTAGCCGAAGACGCTGAACTGGTTGGGCGTCTCGTCGTACTCCGCCTGGTAGCTCTCGACGAACCGCTTGTTCGTCTCGTTGTCGAGGCCGGGGAACCATTGGGTGGCGGCGATGATCCCCTCGGCAGCCTCCCCGACCGTCTCGGTCAGGAGCGGGTCGGGCCAGGTGTTCATGCCGGTGAACTGTATGTTCTCCCCGAGGCCGAACGACCTGTACTGCTTGATGAAGTTGATGGCGTCGGCGCCCGCGAGGAACGCCCACAACACCTCGGGCTCAGCCTCCTTTATCTGCGTCAGGTACGTGGCGTAGTCGGTGTTGCCGAGGGGCGGGAGGAGCTCCTGCACCACCGTGCCGCCCGCCTCCTCGTAGGCCGCCTTGAACGCGGGCAAAACCTCGAGGCCCGCCGGGTAATCGGGGGCGATAGCGACGGCGGTCTTTCCGACGTTCTCCGCGATGTACGCCGCCCCGGGCGTGCCGAGCTGGTAGTTGGAGTAGGAGGTGCGGTAGATGTAGTCGCTCTTTTTGTCGAGCGAGAGCGCGTTGGCCGCCGCGTTCGGGTTGATGAGGATCTGCTTGTCGCGGTTGACCTGATCGACGAGCGCCAGAGCCACGGTCGAGGAGACCGGCCCTACGAGCAGGTTGACCTGGTCCCGGTCTACAAGCTGGCGGTACCCGCGCAGCGCGACCTGCGGGTCCCCCTCGTCGTCCTCGTAGAGCACCTCCACGGGACGCCCGCCGAGCTGGCCGTCGTTCTCCTTGATGAACAGGTCGAACCCATTCCTGATGCTCTCCGCGAGCTTGGCGAACGTGCCCGTGAACGACAACAGCGCCCCGATCTTGAGCGCCTCGTCACCACCACCGCCGCCCTGGCCGCCACCGCCGCCTCCACCGCCACAACCCGTCACCCCGAGAAGCGTGGCTCCAGCCAGCCCTGCCCCAGCAACATGCAGGAAACGACGCCTGCTGATCCGATCCCTCACCCTTTCCCCTTTCCCTACTCGGGCTCTCACACCCGGTTGCACAGCCTCGTCGCTTCATGCTCATGCAACTATGACTGCTTCGTGCTCTTTTTTATGACTCGGGTGTTAGTCTGAACGATTAGTCAGTTTCCCGCAACCCTCCGCAGGCGTTCGAGCTCGAAGGGGAGGACCGGCGCGATCCGGGCCAAGGGTGAACGCGTTGACACGAGTTTGACTGATCGGTTAGACTAATTTTCCTGCAGGAGATCGGGGACCACAAGATACGTTGGGGAGCGTAGGGATGGTCAGGGATGAGGGTGGATCTGGCGCTCTGGTTTCGGGAGCGTGGAGTGGTGGGCACGGCGAGGGCCGGGAGGCTATCGAGGGGATGTCGATGGACGGCGTTCTTTTGAGGCTACCCCCGGGTGCGTAAAGGAGAGAGTTCATGGCGGAAGTGTTTATCAACGGCGAGCACGTGGAGCTATCGCGGCTCGATCGCATGACCATCGTCGATCCGGCGAACGGGGAAGAGGTGGGCAGCGTACCGGCGAGCGGGGCGGCCGAGGTGGATCAGGCGGTCAGGGGTGCGTACGACGCGTTTCCGGCGTGGCGCGACACCCCAGCCGCGAAGCGCAGCGAGATTCTCGCCCGGGCGGCCCACGCCGTCCTCGGCGCCGTAGGGGAGCTTGCTCCGCTGCTGACCTCAGAGCAGGGCAAGCCGTTGCGCGAGGCGCGCCTCGAGATACGGCGGTTCGTCCACACCCTGGAGCATTACGTCGGGCTCGCGAAGAACATCCGGGGCGGGTACGTGCCCGACCTCGACGTCGATACCTACGGGCTAATCGTCCGGCGGCC
>JADDPR010000282.1 GCA_016781775.1 Rubrobacter sp.
CAGACGCGCCAGCACCGACAAGAGATCTGCCTGCTGGCAGGTGAGGGTTCGTGCCTCCGGGTCCACCGCGCAGAGGGTGCCGTAGAAGGTGCCGTCCGAGAGCACGACCGGCACGCCGATGAAGCTGCGGATGTGGGGCGACAGCTCCGCCGCCTCATGGATGGAGAACTCGGGATCGTTCCGCACGTCCTCTATGAGCAGCGCCTTCGGCTCGACCGAGCCGGAGATCGAGCTTCAGAAGGTCCCCGAGAGCGGGAGCACGGCGCCGACGGGGATCCCGCACCCATCGGGGGCGTTGTGCGAAGCGACGATCTCGTTGCGGTTCTCCCTAGGGGTGATGCGCGTGAGGAACGCCGAACGCATCCCGAGCTGCTCCGAGATCAGCCGGAGGAGAGCTTCCCTCGCCTCTTCCGCCGAACCGAAGCTGCGCCCCGCGAGCTCGGAGAGACCGCCGAGGTAAGCAGGGCTACCTAGATGTTCCAAAAGTCAAGTCTTCTTCCCGCAAGTTCACTGTGTTAATCGGCAACTGTGACCGTTGTTGGATTCTACCTTTTCTTGCGAGCATCCTGGGCTGTCGATACAGCCCAAGGATAACCGGCTCGGAAGTAGCCGTCGGCGACGGTCGGGAGGCGTGGGTAGCGATTGCGCACCCCGTCTCCTTCAAGGCCTCCTTAATGGCCACTGAAACCAACGGGCGTATTCCCCCTGGCCCTCGGGAGTCGTCGTCCCAGACGAGGTCTCAAAACGACACTGCCGCACCTTCGATCGTTCCTACCCACCATGCAGAGTAGGAGGGAGGCGGGAACCTTCACGCAAGACGAAATTTCCGCACGCAGCGTCGTAACCCGCGACCCCTCTGCATGGGGCATCGCCCGAAGACGTGAGCTTTCCTCTCAGCCCTCACCCGAGGCTCGTGGGCGGGTTTCTTGTTCTTTTCACAAGGCGCTCCTAGCGCGACAACGCACAGGGGCCGCCTTCCGTTAGTCGCTACTATAGGGTCCGGAGTTTTTTCGCCGCGCTAACGGGAGGGGCTGCGCCAGGCCCGTACGAAGAAGACCCGAGGGACGCCCGGCATCCCCCGAAGCGCTACCGGGTAGGGCCAGCGTCCGTAGTTGGCACCCCACTCGCCGGCCTGGGTCGCTTCCGCCACCCAGCCGTGCCCGGCCAACAGCCCCTCCGGGTCGTTGGCGCCGAAGCGTCCGGTAGCACCGCGACGAGCGAAGGCCGCCAGCAGCGGCCGCGTCGTCGGAGAGTTCAGGAGGTCCCTGTTCACGAGGTCCACGCCGAGAAGGCTGCGGGGCGCCGCCAACGCGCCGGCAACGCCCAGGAGATCGCGAACGGCGGTTACGTCCATGTAGAAAAGGAGGCCCTCCATGAGCCACACCGACGGCTCCCGGGCGTCGTAGCCGGTCTCCGAGAACGCCTCCGACCAGGAAGGGTGCCCAAGGTCCGCCCCAATCGTTCGCCGCTCGCAAGCGGGCCGGGCGCCGGTGCGGGCGAGGACCTCGTCCTTGGCGGCGAGGACCTCCGGCCGGTCCAGTTCGTAGAGCCGCGTCCCGGCCGGCCAGTTGAGGCGGAAGGCTCGCGCGTCCATGCCGGCCGCCATGAGCACGACCTGCCTTACCCCTGCACCCCAGCAGGCGTAGAGCAAGAAGTCGTCGAAGAAGCGGGTGCGGACGACGACGTACAGCGCCGGCCCGCCGAACCCTTGAGTGGGCTCCATGCGATCCAGCCAGAAGAAGCCCTCGGTGCTCGCCAGCGCGGCGGCGAGCGGGTCGTCGAAGAGGCGGTCGGGGCGCTCGCTCTCGCGAGCCCGCGCCGCGGCCATCCATCGAGAGGTCTGTGCCACAGGATCCACGGGCAGAGCCTTACCCGTATTCGCCTTCTCGAAATCCGGTACCGGACTCTGCCTAGGTTCTAGGACCGAAGCCTATACGATTCGTCGTACCCCCGGTACACCCGGTGGAGCGGTCGTAAAGGTTACAAGCCTGGGGTACCGGGGGTAGATTCGAGGTGAAGGCCCTCCGGACGCGGGTCGGGAAACGCCATCTTCGTCCAGCAGCGGGCTCTCGACGTCGAAGGTGACGTTCACGCCTTGCTAGTCTCCTTCCCCACGAGGAGCACTCCGACCTCATCGGGACGCAGCGGCGACCAGGTCGGCGATCCCACGCGGCGGCGCCATACCCCGCCCAGCAGGACCTCCTCTGCCTCCCAGGACGAGAACCCGACTCGCGACCACTCCCCGGTCCTCCCCTCGTGCTCGGGGTAGTGCTCCAGCCACACCAGGGGCGTGGGCAGGGAGTGCGCCTCGACAACCTCGGCGGCCAGGTACTTGGCCATGTTCGTCACGGACGTGTTGGTATTGTCCGGCAACTGCGAGCAGACCACCACGGGCGGTTCGCCTTCCTGTCGGAAGATCCTCATGCGGCACCTACCCCCATCGGACCAGTAGCCGCGGTAGCGATGCTCGTAGTCGTGGGTCTTTCTCACCTTCGGTCCTCCTTAGCGCGGTTTTCTTGGTCCCCTGCGGTGAGCATCTCCG
>JADDPR010000264.1:0-1810 GCA_016781775.1 Rubrobacter sp.
CGCGCGAGGCCGCGCCGGAGGCGACCTTCTTGGCCGTGGCCTCCAGCTCCTTCTTCAAGCCGGCTTTCTCCGCCTCGGCGACCATAGCATCCAGCTCGTACGACTTGAGCGCCTCCTGGTGGGTCTCCTGGGCCTCGGCGGCCAGCCTCTTGACGGGCTTTACGACCTGCTCGAGGGCCGGGGTCTTCATGCTCGACGGGGGGCCGGCGAGACCGCCCCAGAGGTTCGGTATCACGGTCCAATCGTCATGCCGCTTGGGGCGAATGGCGACCTTGCGACCGATAAGGGCAGCAGCAACGACCACCGTCGCCGCCGCCGCGAAGTCGGGCGGGGCATTGTCCATGCGCTCCGAGACGTCCCCGACCCATCCTCGCAGCGGGGCTGGGAGGAGCGAAGCATCGAACTCCATCACGTCCGGTAACTTGACCTCGACCGTCACCGGTTCCGGCCAGGGCCCCTCTTCCTCCGGGGCGTAGAACTCGGTCTCTTCTACTACCGTGAAAAACTCCTCGCGGGTGTGCTCGGCCTCGAGCCAGTCCGTAAGATCTTCCTTCTCGCCGAGGCCCGGCAAAAAGACCACCTTGACGCTGCGCACCACCTGCAGGAGGTCCCGGGCGACCGTCTTGGCGTACTCGTGCCCCGGCCCGTCGTTGTCGGGGACGATAACCACGTCGGCGCCGGCGTAGAAGCTCCTGAACTCGGGTTTCCAGGAGGAGACCGAGCCGCTCGTCGTCGCGACGACGTCCAGTTTCTCCCGGGCCGTCTCGACGTCCTTCGGGCCCTCAAGGTGGTAGATGCTCGAGCCCGAGCGTACGCCGTCTATCAGCTCGGGAAGGTTGTAGAGGACCTGAGAGACGCCCTCGAGACCCTTCTTCCACCGGTCCTCTCCGACCTTCCGGTAATACTCACGCTTGTGGCGTTGGATATAGAGGACTTCTCCACTTGGCGTGGTGAACTCCCAATACGTGCCGTCCGGTAGATCGTCCGTGGTCAAGATCTTTTCGTCGCCCCCCTTCGGGACCGAAGATTTCTTCGACGTCGCGGCCTTCCTGGCGGAACTTGGGCGGTGTCCGTTGTGGGCGAAGAGGTCGACCACGCCGAGACCGAGGGCATCGACTATCTCGCGTAGGCCGCAGCTGGCATGACAGGTAAGAAGGGCGCGGCCGTCTTCGCCTTCCTTGATAGAGAGCGAGGTGTCCGAGTCGCCGTTGTGGGCCGGGCAGCGGGCGCGAAAGCCGCCCTTGTCCGTCTTGTAGCCTTCCAGGCGGTCGAGGACCTTCTCGACCGGCGAAAGATCGTTGCTCATTCTTTAGGATCCTCCCCATGTAGAAGAGGGCCGGGATACTTCCCCGGCCCCCTCGTTCTTCCCAACTCAGAAGGGGATATCGCTAAAGTCTTCCTCTTCTTCCTTCTCGACCTCGGTCTTCTTCGCCCGGGCCTCTTTCTCGTCGGCCCCGCCGGCCGCCCTTAGGCTCTTCCAGTTGATCGAGCTCCCCGCAAGGGGCTTGCCCTTGGGGTCCGTCTTCGGCTCGACCTGGGCGACGAACTCGAAGCCCTCGAAGTCGGCCTCCTCGAACTCGGCGGCCGGGTCGTCGAACCACTCCTCGCCGTAGCGGACCGCGATCAGGTTGCCGAGCTTGGAGTATTTGGCGAAGGTCCAATCGCCGTCATCGTCTTTCTTGAGCTTGAAACGATCGTAGAACTTCACGCCCTCGTCGGCTCCGGGCTCGACGAGGTTCGCGACGACCTCGACCTTGACGTTCAGGTTCGGTTCGGCCGTGAACGAGCGGCCGTTGTCGAGGTTGACCTG
>JADDPR010000264.1:1834-2535 GCA_016781775.1 Rubrobacter sp.
CTCAACGATCCTGAGCTTGGCCGCCAGGATGTCGAGGCTCGGGGCGCCGCCGCTGGTGGCGGACTTCTTCACCATAACCATGTACTTGCTCGCTTTCTTTCAGGGAGTTAGGCACGCGGTGCCTGTGGCAAAAGCTTCTTTGTGTACCGGATCCGGTACACCGCTGGTAAGATGTTGGGCCAGAGGGCGCCGCCTTCCTATGTCTAGAGCTCGCGATTCGCCTCTGCCAAAAGGTCTCGCGGGCTCTCCTTGTATCTGACGCGCACCAGTATAGCAAAACAAATCGACACAGCGCAAGGACATTCGATTATTTTTTTCAATTTGTCACGTAATATGTTGATTGGGTTGCCACTTTGTATTACCATGCGTCGAGTGCTACTAGTGGCTTTGTATGGAAGGAGTGCTACTTGATGCAAGACACGCTAGCGCGAAGGTTACGGCTGTTGCGCGCGGAGCGGGGCTGGACTTTGCGGGAGGCTGCTCCTAAGCTCGGCGTGACGCCGGGGACGCTATCCGAGCTCGAGCGCGGCGTGCGCCATCCTCAGGACGTCACTCTCGCCCGGATCGCAAAAGGTTATGAGGTTCCGGTCAAAGAACTCATCGAGGAGCCTGCGCTTGCGGGAAAAGCTGAGGCCCCGGAGACGGGGCCGGCTATCACATGGGACTCTCTAATGTCCTCGCCGGAATCCGAGAAAGAGCGG
>JADDPR010000182.1 GCA_016781775.1 Rubrobacter sp.
CTCTCCGACGGCACCGCCGTTACCGCAACGTCCCGAGTTCCCGGACTTCTCTTCGTGGAGCTTCCGCTTGAGGGCTTTGGGTAGGCGGGGAAGTGTGTTTGGGTCCGGTATCCCGCGCGTCCAGGTACGGTTCCGGCTCGGAGGTACGACCACGTAACCCCCGTCCGCCTTACAGTCCAAACCGGGCGCGAACCTTCGGCTTGTAACCTTGCCGTCTTGTGGGTGCTTGAAATACCAATGCCCGCCGCGGCGGGTCCGTACGTCGGGCTCCCCGTATTGCTGCGACATCTGGTCGCACGACTGGTCGTCGTCGGCGTCGACGACCACGGTCAGGGTAACGAGTCCCGTAGGGATGGCGATATCGTGGTCCCCACGGCCGCCTTCTATCCACGCTGCAACTTGGCTCATGTCCCGGGTAGCGGCGTAGAAACCGCCGGGGACGCTAGGCTGTTTGTCCATACCGACCGGGAACACCGGCCATCCCGCCTTGATGAGATCCGGCGCGGCCCAGAATGTCGGGGTGCGGTCTTTCGTATCGTCGTATATCATTTAGCTACTCCTTGGTAGGGGAGTGTTGATTTGCCCGGGTTGTCCCCCGGGCTTTCTTATTGCCATTAGCCCGCCCGCCGCCGACGAAGCGCATCTAGGTAAGCGACCTCCCCGCCGACCGGCTCCGTTGTGGTGGACTGGATGGTTTCCAAGAGGTCCTCGACGAATTCTTCGAGGCGAGCCCCCGCCGTATAGACGCGCGTGCTCGCGCGGTCCTCCGCGGGGCCCACTTCCTTCTGCACGAACTGCTCTGCTCCCATGACGCTAAACATGGCGACGCTCGCCAGTGTTGTCAGCTTGTCGGTGGCTCCGGTTACCTTGTACTCGTTGGCCATCTCCTCGAGCAAACCGTGGGCGTCCGTCAACAACTCCCGAAACATGCGCAGTTCTTCGCGCCGCTCCTCGCCGCCCCGGTCTTCGGGCACTTCGCGCGAGGGCGGCGGTGAAGGGTCCTGCTCGTTAGCCGGCCCCGCCTCCGGGGCCTCAGCTTTTCCCGAGAGTGTCGGTTCCTCGAATAGCTCCCTAATTTCTACGCCAAGAGCCTTTGCCAACTTTCTTAGCGTAGAGGGCCGAGCCTTTCGGTGTCCTAGCTCTATTTGATTAATCGTGTCCGCCGCAACGCCGCTCATCTCCGCAAGTTCTCGGAGCGTTAGTGCGCGCCTCTCGCGTAGCTCTGCCAGCCGGTCCATCGCCCTCCTTCTATGGGACTTCTTGGAGACCATTCTATAGATACAACGTAGGCGCGGCAAGGACACAAGGCAAATAATTTAGATAAAACATCGAAAAAGCCCTTGACGAGGCCGCACGAAACGAGGATAATAAGGACGTAGCGTAGATAGCCCACTACCTCGGTGGCACGACGAGTGGGCGACAAATGGACAGAGCGCCGACGACAGAAAGGACGCCGACGATGAAGGCACATTAACACTTTCTCCCCAGTCGTAACGTAACCACAAGCACTAGCGGTGTGTCACACACGCGCATCAAGAAAGGAGTCCCGTATGGGGCTGGTCCGGAGAATGGGCGGCGGGTCGCAGGTTCCCGCCGGCGAGAAACTGAGGTTCGGGATCGTGAGTGCCGAGGCCGACGAAGGAGATCACGGCCTACAGGCCAAGTTCAAGCTCAAGGTACTTGAAGGGCCCTACAAAGGCCAGGAGCTTTTCGAGTGGGCAAAGATCGGCCAGGACGATACGGGCGATGAGTATGTTGCGGAGGGCGGCAAGCTCCACAACATCGCCGTATCGGCTCTGAGGGATCCCAAGAGGCTCGACGCCTTCGACAGCGTGGACGATCTCCTCGAGGGCCTGGTCGGTAAAAGCTTCGTCTCGATAACAAAGACGCGCGGCTCGGCCGGTAAGTACGTCGGTATCACGTGGGACATGGTTTACGTCGATGCCGCGGCCGAAGAGGATGAGGACTTTGACGACCTGCCTTACGAGGCTCCGTTCTAAGCAGTAATCATTGAGCCGGGCGAGTGTCTCCAGCACTCCCCGGCTCCGGACCAAGAGGAGTCACTCTTGATCGACCAGAAGTCTAGCGCACCAGCGCACCCATCCACCCCCGAAACCGCACCGAGCTACGTCCTGCGCGGCCTCGGCCTCTTCGAGCTTCGCGCCGGCGAGATCCTCGCCAGCTACCAAGGCGGCGGTCGCTACATCGTCCCCTCCGGCACCGAGGCCAACGGGCTGTACGAGGTCCGCGTCGGCACCAGGCCGGGCCGCAGCCGTTGCGAGTGCCGAGGGTTCGCCGGCCATAACCACTGCTCGCACGTCGTGGCCGCCGGGCGCGTCGCCAAGCGTAGCGCGGTCTGCGACGGGTGCGGGGTTCGCGCCTGGCGGCGGGATCTCTCCGAGGTCCAGGAGTCGCTTACCTACTTCGCGGGCGATCTGTTGTGCCGGTCCTGCCGGCGCGACTCCGACGCCGACGTCCTCTAGCCGGTGCCCTGCCCATGCCGACAAGAGCGAGGGCCCCGCCAGCCCTTCCGGACGGACGCC
>JADDPR010000349.1 GCA_016781775.1 Rubrobacter sp.
GGGCACGACGCGGGATCTCCGAGACCCCGAAAAAAAGACGCCGCGCGGCCGGTTATTCTTCCTCGTCATCCCCCACCCTCCTCTTAACCCGCACGCGTATGTAGCCGTTGAGGTCCTGGCGGCGAATCCTCGTCCGCCGCGCCCCGGGCAGGTCCACGACGGGGATCGCGCCGGCCTCGATCTCCTTTCGGATGAGCTTCTCCGGGAGTCCCGTGGCCTCGGCAGCTTCCTTGATCGTGTAGACCTTCTCCCCTTGGGGGTCGGGCCCGCCGAACAGCTCGGCGCCGAAGTCGTACACGGGCTCCTTTCTCCACCTCTTCCCCTCGCCGCTCACGGCCGCGGCACCCCGAGGTCCCGGCAAATCTTCCGGGCCAGGTTGTCGGGGATCTCGCCGTGGCGCGGCACCGTCGAGCTCTTGCCGGCGGCTCGATTCACGTAGACGGTGTGGCGACTCCCCTCCCGTAGGAACTCGCAGCCGTTCTTCTTGAGGTATTGCAAGAGCTGGCGCCGCTTCACACCGTAAGGGGTTCACGCACGACGTCTCCGCCCTCAAACTCCCTGCGGGTTAGCTCCCTGTTCGCTTCCAGGATGAGTTCTACGGCCTCCCTGAGGCTCTCGCGGGCCTCGGCGAGGGTTTGCCCTTGGGCATTTGCTCCGGGTAGCTCCTCGACGAATCCCGTCCACCACTCGCCCTCGCGCTGATAGACAGCCGAGAAGGGGCCGACACCGCCAAGATCAATGGGCTGCTGCACAGTTGAGGACGTTCTCGGGTACAACGCTGGGGAAAAGTGCGTAAACACCTCGGCCGGCACTTCTAGCGCGTCGGCAAGGTCCATAAGTGTTGAAATTCTGGGGCGTTGTATTTCCCCACTCTCCATCCTTACTACCGTTGTGGGGCTTACCCCAGCCTTCTGCGCTAGCTCCTCTTGAGTCAACCCGGCCCGCCCCCTTTCTTGCCGAACCAGCTCCCCTACGTGCTCCATCCTTAGCTCCCGTCCGTTATTGATTGGCGTTTCCCACATTCTACAGGATTTGAGCAAAAAGTGCTAGAAAACTGTAGACAAGCGGGCGCAGTTGTGAGAGGATAGGGGTGTAAATAAAGCGGCCCCCGCAGTGTTGGTAGCACTCGGGAGCCCGGCCCAAAGGGAAAGGACCCCGATGGACACCACGACTATAGCGCAACCCGCGCACCCATCCACCCCCGAACCCGGCTACGTCCTTCGAGGCCTCGGTCTGTACGAGCTCCACGCGAACGCGATCCTCGACTCCTACCAGGGCGGCGGTAAGTACCTCGTCCCGTCCGGCACCCAGGCGAACGGGCTGTACGAGACGAGGATTGGCACCCGCCCGGAGCGCAACCGCTGCGAGTGCCGCGGCTTCGCCTCTCACAAGCATTGCTCGCACGTCGTGGCCGCCGGGCGCGTCGCCGGGCGCTCCGCCGTTTGTGACGGCTGCGGGGCTCGCACCTGGCGGCGGGATCTCTCCGAGGTCCAGGAGTCGCTTACCTACTTCGAGGGCGATCTGTTGTGCCGGTCCTGCCGGCGCGACTCCGACGCACTCTAGCGACGTGCTCCGATGCTTCCCGACATCCGGGGGCCGCCAGCCGGTCCCCCACCTTAGAGAAAGCGCGAGCGCTCGCGCTTTTACGGACAATACGCGCGCCTCTGCCTCTTCGGGCGGGGGCGCTTCGACTTGATAGGAGCAACGATGCTTGAGTTCAGGAAGTACCCCCCGCCGCCCCCCGAAGAGACGGAGCCGCCGGTGTGCGTGGTGACGTACCCCACGGCCTGCGACCGCCCCGCGTGTGGGGAGGTCTGGGCGCTCCCCTTCTGCGAGGCCCACGGACGGGAGGCGGAGATAGCCGCCAAGAACGAGGCCGAAGAGGACGCGCGGCGCGAACGGGAGGCTTTGCTGTCGGCCGTGGGCGCCGGTGTGGTCCGCAACCCCCTTCTGCGCTCGGCGCTCGGCGGCGTCGTCTTCCCCGCGGGGGCACCGGGCGAGGAGCACGACGAGGCCATACGCACCGCCTACGCCTTGCGCGAGTCGGACACCGACACCGACACCCTCCGCTACGACTACGGGGACGCCACCGCGCGCGACACGCCTTTCGACTGGTGGTGCGAGGCGAGGGAGATGGTCTGCGGGTTCATGCGCCAAGCCTACGAGGCCGGGCAGCGCCCGCTCCTCGAAGCCCTGGAGCCGATCCGCGAGCGCGCCACCGTGCAGCAGGAGCTTGCCTTAAGGGACATGGAGCGGCGCTACGTCGAACCGCGCCGCGCTGCGCGTAGGGGCGAGTAGTCCGGGCGCTCGGAAACTGTCGCGCCGGCGCGACACTTCGGCCGGGGTTCTCTTCGGAGGCCCCGGCTTCTTCGTGCGTCGACCCCCCATCCCGCACCATCCCCCGGAGGTCGACGCGCCACGAATGCCGATGGGTAAGGCCATGCGTCCCGATGCGCCCACAGGACCACTCGGACGGGTGCGCGGAACGTGCTGCAAATATGGGTGTGCGCGCGTGCTCTGTGAGAC
>JADDPR010000307.1 GCA_016781775.1 Rubrobacter sp.
TACCAGGATTTTCGACCGCGCCGGGGAGCAAAGAGCTAACCGGCTGACTAGCGCGTTTTCCCGAGCAAACCGCTAAACGGGCGTGGCGAGGAGTTCTTTGAGGTTACGGTCGACCTGCTTGAGAAAGGTCGGTTCGAAGCCGAAGAGGGCCCAGTGGCCGCTTATGTCTTCGATGACGCGCAGTTCGCTGGCGGGGATCAGCTTCTGCTCGGCTGCGCAGTCGCGTGGGGGGAAGAACATGTCTTCGGAGATCGGCATGACGAAGGTTTTGGCCTGTATGCGTCCGAGTGCCGCAGAGAGGTCGCCGTTCGTGTGGCGGCTCACGTCGCCGCGCTGCCACTTCCAGCCTTGCAGGAGCAGGCTGTTCGGGTCGAGCACGCTGAAGTACGCGTCGACGAAACCTGCCCGGAAGTCGTCGGCCGAAGCGAAGCCTAGAGGCCTCCAGCGCTCCTGTTTCCACCACTCGGTCGAGAGCCCCATGACGCTCCAGACGAGGCCGTGCTGGACGAGGCCCTCGCGGACGTCGAACGGGGAATCGTACCAGCCGCCGCGGTAGCCAGGGTCGTTCGTGATCGCGTCCATCAGGGCTTGCGTGAAGAGGAAGTCGTGCGGGGTGTTCTTCGCGGTGCCCGCTATGGGGGCCGCGCGCTTGACCTTCTCGGGGAAGCGGACCGCCCACTCGTAGGTCTGCTGGGCCCCCATGGAGCCGCCCACGACGAGCGCGAGCTCCTCGACGCCGAAGGCCTCGCGCATCAACCGCTCCTGCGCCACGACGTCGTCGCCTATCCTGACGCGCGGGAACCGGGGTCCCGACGCGAAAGAGCCGGGCGTGTTGTGGGGCGAGGTGGAGAGGCCGTTGCCGATCTGGTTGGCGACCACTACGAAGTATTTCTCCGGGTCGATGGCGTGCTCGGGGCCGATGTAGACGTCGCGCATAATCTGGTGCGTCCCGGAGAACCACGTGGTCACGAGGATGGCGTTGTCCTTGGCCTCGTTGAGCTCGCCGAACGTCGCGTAGGCTAGCTTGCAATCCCGCAGCGTATGGCCCTCTTCGAGGACGAAGTCGCCCAGCCCGAACATCTCGTACGGGCCGTGAACCTCCGGCGTGTAGTACGGGTTCTCGACCATCTCTCCTACCTCCACCCCTGTCGCCGACACCACGGGGAGGCGCACACGAGCACCGTCCGCAACTCCGGATGCTAGACGCCGCGCGCACGCCGCGCAAACGACGGGATGCACCCGCCGAGCCCAAGAAAACCCTCGCTGCGTCGCCGCTGTCGACCTCGGACGATGCCTTGACGGTCGTCGTCGAGGGCTAACTGTTCTCCTGGATGATCTTTTCCAGGGAGAGGCGGCTGCGCTTCAGCTCCGCCTCGACGACGGAGAGGCGGGCGAGTTGGGATTCGCCGAGCCGGTCGCCGCGCTCCACCTCGGTGGCGACAGCGGCGGAGGCCTCATCTATCGCGGTTACGGCGCTCTCCAGGAGCAGAAGGTCTCGCTCTTCCATGGGGCCAATCTTACCGGAAGCTGTACCTCTCGTTGTTGCGCTTCGCGACGAGGTAGGCGTCGATCATCGCCCACAGACCGGTCGGAGAGTACAAAACCGCCTGAGTTTCGCTTCCACGCCTTGCTCACCGAGGGTGGCGCCGAGCGGCTAGAATTGGTGAAAGCATAGAGGAAGGAGTCACGGCGCGGGCCGCTCCGCCAGAGTCCAAACCCGCGCCACCAACCGATGGGGAGTGTACCAGACCCGCCAAAAGACCAGACCCACCAAGACCTCGAATCCGCTGAGTTCGTCCCGCCGTGGCAAAAATTTTCGGATGAACGACTCCGGGATATGACTACGGAGAGGGGATTTGGCCATATAGATTCGCCGCCACGTCCGGTGCCAAAGGAACTCGCCTGCTCGGAGGATCCTCCTTGTACCGATCTCTTGGCCGACCCAGCGGGTGTGTTAAGTGATGAAGAACGGTGGCCAAACCATCTCTGTTACGGGCTATTCTTGCGGAGGAGCACAATGAAGTGGGCTTCTTCTATCCTTGTAGGGCCAACTACCATGAGATTGGAGCAGTACCACACATGGTGCATGGAGTGGCCGCTCCCTATCGGCCGACTAGCTGTAGAGCTGAGATTTGGGATGCTTGAAGGAGAGATTCTTAACCTGGCGCCGTTCAAGGAACGGGAGGAGGCGCTTTGGGCTATACGAATCAATAGCGCCGGTAGCACGGCCGATCTGTTCGGGCTCGGCGTTCGGTACGGGAGCGGAGGGCAAACGACCTACGAGATGGGAGAGCTGAAGCACGTTCTGCGAGGAAGCGGCACACAGCTCTTCGACCTCGTCAGGCGTGCGGAACGGTGGTGGGATCGGCTTCGCGGCGAGACCACAGGGGGGCGTCCTGCCGGCAGTCCCATATGGGGATCGCACATGGAGTTTTGGCTAGGCTTGCGCAGGGCGGTGCGTGCTCTGCGAGCGAAGGGCCACAAGTTGACTCAGGAGAACGTTGCCGACCGTCTCGGCTATAGCG
>JADDPR010000382.1 GCA_016781775.1 Rubrobacter sp.
GTACCTCCGCTCCCTGACGTAGTAGCCCTGGCCCTGCTGCTCCTGCTCGGCCTTGCGCTGCCCGGAGATCGTGAGCACACCCCGCGAGAGCGTGATGTCCACGTCCTCAGGCTTCACCCCCGGCAGCTCGGCCCGAACCAAAACGTCACCGTCCTCGTGCAACACGTCGAGCGCCGGCGACCAAGAATCGGCTACCCCCTCGCCCTGACGAGCCCCGGACCTACGAGCCAGCCCGCCGAACATCTCGTCAAACAAACGGTTCATCTCGCCGTGGACGTCGTAGAAACCGCGACCCCTGAAAGGACTCAATGCCATAACCAAATCCTCCTTCTCTCTTCGACCCCGGCGAACCGGGCTCCGACCTTCTCAAGCAAAAGCATTTTACCGCTAAAATACAGTTTGTAAACAGTTTTTTTACATAAATTTCCGCAAATTTTTGTAGAGTAACTGTACTCGAATACGTTCTGTGGTATTTTGGTTCCATCGAGCCGTGGTCCGTAGAGGGGTAAGAGTTGGAGAGGTTAGGGATAGGCGCGCGGTTGTTGCGCGCGCGGCGCACGAGGATGTGGACGCAGGGCAGGCTGGCCGAGGAGGCCGAGGTTAGTCCGACGACGGTCTCGGGGATCGAGAACGGCAGGATCTCCAGCCCGCACTTCGGTACGGTGCGCAAGCTCGCCCGCGCCCTCGACGTGGACCCGGGTGGGTTGCTCTCCGCCGGGGAGCCGCAGGTCCAGCCTTCGCGCCACGCCCCGTTGTCGCTTGGGTGGGCGAGGTCCATTCAGGAAGAGGAGTTCGAGCAGGGACTCGAAGGGGCGCCGCTGGAGGGTCTGGAGGCGCTCCGGAAGGATCTGGACGAGGAGCAGGGACGGCTCCAGGCGTTGTACGGGGCATTCCCCGAGGGGAGCGAGCAGCGGCGCTACATCAAGCGTCAGATCCGGATCGTGGCCGCCCAGTCGGGCTCGGTGGAGACCTCGATGATGTTCCGCGAGGGGGACGCGGGTCGGACGGACGCCAACGGGGCGACGGCCGGCTAGTACCTCGGGACGGAGTCGTCGAAGTCGGAGTAGGCGTCGATGCCGCCTTCGAGGTTGTAGGCGTTTCGGAATCCTGCGTGGTCCAGAAAGCGCGTCGCGTGGGCGCTCCGGAGGCCGTGGTGGCAGATCACAACCGTCTCGACCTCCGGGTCGAGTTCGCCTAGCCTGTTCGGTAAGTCCGCCAGGGGTACGAGTCGGGAGTCCCAGATTCGCGCCCGCTCGTACTCCCACGGCTCACGGACGTCGAGCAGGACCGGCTTCTCGCCCCGTCCGAGCTTCTCCGCGAGCTCGCGCGGGGTCAGGTTCTTGTAGCCGAACTCCTGCACCTTCGGGCCCCGCTAGCCCTCGTGATTGTAGTCGATGACGATGCGGTTGGGGTCTGCGAAGGTGTTGAGCTTGTCTGCCGCGGCCCTGTGTTCAGGGTGTTTGAGGTACGCCTGAAGGTCGTCCGGCGTCTGGAAGCGGGCGAAGAGGCCGTGGGTGAAGGGGCCGCCCCGCTCGCTGAAGTTCTCGCCCACCGAGAGGTCGATAACGCTGGGGACGCTATTTCGAAGCGCCCGCAGGCTCTTTAGCATGTCCTCGACGTCCTCCGCCGAGGCATCTTCGTTCACGGTGAACAGCACCAGATGGTCTATCAAGGCTTTCCCTCCCGGCCGAGCGCGTCAGAGGCGGGTCGCGTCTCTCGAGTCTTCGGACAAATCGAGGCAGAGTTTAGCAGACGGCAAAGATGCGCCGGCCGGGCCTTCTTGCTCCGCGGTCGTCGATCGAGGGTCGCCTCATCGGACCGTTCTCGTCGAGCGCCCCGCTCTCCCAACCGAAGTCCGGGGTATCTCCCACGTTCCGAGAGGACTGTTCGGGACCGCCGGGTTCTTCTCGGCTTCGTTCCCCGCGAGCGTGGCCACGAAGGGGCCGACGAGCGTCCGGCCGCCCACGGGCTTCGTCCCCAAGAGGCATACCGGGGTCTTTACGTCGATCGGTTCCCCCATGGCAGGATCGCGCCTGCCCGCGTCCGCGGGCGCCGCACGTTAGTCGACTGACAGCCCATCGACGTCGGTGTCGCGCGTCGAGTGGGGCCGTGGAAGCTGCACGCCGACCGCGTGGGATCACGCCGGTACACGAGGAGTTCTTGACTGGCCCTTTAGGAACAACTAGCCTGTCGAGCATGTCCGTCGAGTTCCTGCTGACGTCGCTCGTCGTGGTCCTTATCCCGGGCACCGGGGTGGTTTACACCGTCTCGAGCTCGGTCGGCGGTGGCTGGCGACGCGGGTTGTTCGCTGCCATCGGCTGCACCTTGGGCATCGTTCCCCACATGCTGGCGGCCATGCTCGGCCTCTCCGGGATCATGCAGGCCGGCTCGGTCGTGTTCGAGGTAGTTCGATGGGCGGGGGTCGCCTACCTCGTATTCATGGGCATCTCGATGATCCGCAATGCCGGCGCTCTACCGCTGGACGGCTCGAACGCCCCGGTCGATCCCATGAGCCTGG
>JADDPR010000215.1 GCA_016781775.1 Rubrobacter sp.
CGTCGAAGAAACCTACTACCGTGCCCTTGCCCTTCTTTATGGCGCGAAGCTCCACGACCGCGTCGGGCTCGTGCAGCAGTTCCGTAGCCCTTCGCATTTCGGCAATACATACTTCTTGCGCGTTTTCGGTTATCATTCAGTTACTCCTTGTCGAGGGGAGTGTCAGACTTAGCCGGGCGGCCAGGCCCGGCTTTTTCGTTGCCCTTAAGCATCGTCTTCGACTTGCCTTTGAAGCTCAGACCGAAACGGGAGGCCCTTGGCAACGCGGGCGACCGCGACCGCCCGCAGCTCGTCCCATATCCGCATCCATCTGTGGTACTTCTCGGGGTCTTCGGTAGCCGCGGGTGGGGTCGCCGTGGACAGCTCCCGCTTTTCTGCTAGTAGCGCGTCCTCGGCGCTTAGGAGGTCTTCTAGCGACCAGTCCTCGAGCCGCCGGACATACTCCGCGTCCAGGGCGTCGACCAGATCCTTCCCCGTTTGCGCGTTCACCGTCCGCATGACCTCGGCGCGAACCTCAAGAACGTCAAACGGGAGTAGGACTTTTGGGGCCGGCGATCCTTCTAAGAGTTCCTCTATGGCGCTTGCCGGTATCAGGTACCGGAGGCCCGGCTTGTAGGCCTTGAGCTTTCCCATCTTGACCCACCGGCGGGCCGTCTGCTCCGAGATACCCAGGGCGTTAGCAGCATCCTGAAGAGTCAGACGCTCTTCAGTTTTCATGTACTCGCCTCCTTTGGCCGATGGCTCGCCATCGACGATAATAGTACCATTGCCGATAATCTTAGTTGTATAGCCTTGACAAGTCAATAGCAGAGTGAGAAGATACCTCTAGACATAAAAACGGCCCCGCGGAGTTGGCGCTCCCGGGACCACGGCCCAAAGGGAGTCAGCCCTATGGACACCACCACTGTACCCGCAAAGACCACCCGCCTCCAGAGGGGGATCGCCCTCTACCGCGACCACGCCGACGGGATCCGCTTCGAGCGGGGCGTCTGGCTCGTCCCCTTCCTCTCCGAGGAGACCACCGTCTACGAGGTCAGGCTCGGCACCAGGGGCGCGTCCTGCGAGTGCCGCGACCACGGGTACCGGCACGTCGACTGTCTCCACATCCACGCCGCTACCATCGCCAAGGCAAAGACCCGCGAGTGCGCCGGATGCTCCGGTCGGTTCCGTGGTCGGGACCTCGTCGAGGTCGCCCCTGACAGCCTTACGTTCTTCGAGGGCGACGAACTGTGCCGCCCCTGCGCCCGCGCCCACGACGAACTCTAACGGCCGCGTGACCAGCCCATGCCGACAAGAGCGAGGGCCCCGCCAGCCCCTCCGGACGGATGCCACGGTATACACGCACGCCCCTGCTCCGGCGGGGGCTTTTACGAACGGAGAGAACATGACGAAGATGACGCCGAAGGAGCGGGCGCTGTACGACGCCCAGGCCGATCACGAGGCCTGGAGCCTCGCCCACGAGATCCTGGAGCCTCGCCCACGAGATCCTGGAGCCGTGGGTGCGGGCGGCCCGGCCCATAGGAAGCGAGGAGCTGACGCGGGTGATGGAGAAGGCGTTGGACGAGGTAGAGCGGGAGGTTAGCCGAACCCTCGACGTTTTGGAGCCCCTTCGGGAGGCGTCCGGGGCGCCCAACGAGTACCTGCGCGTGTTGGGGTACCTGGCGCGCTCGCGCGGCTTCTCGGGGGCGGGGGAAGTTGCCCGCCGGGCGGCCGAGTTGGACCCCAGGTACACCGCCCGCAAGCTCCTCGATGCCCCGCCGGGCGGCTTCGGCGACGCGCTGGACGCCGTGCTGGGCATGAACGATCAGGAGAAGGCGAGGCTAAGCCGGGCCTTCGCGAAGACGTTTATGGACCCGAGCCGCCTGCAGGGTAGGGGCGAGTAGTCCGGGCACTCGGAAAACTTTCACGCCGGCGGCAAACTTCGGCCGGGTCCTTCTTCGGGGCCCGGCTTCCTCGTGCCGTAGCCGGAAAACTGTTTCCGAATCGTTATCTTCCTGCAACACCTTCGCTACCTCGCCTTGCTATCGTCGTAAGCGTCGGGCCGGCACCTATTACCCCCCTCCTAAAAGCCCGGCCCGCATCTCCTTGTCTATGCCTCGGCCCTTTTCGGGCCGCGACCTCCGACCCGATTTGCGCCATAATGAGCGAGTTGCAGGAGTCGGGTTGCCCTCGATGAAGCGCCGCCCACTCGGTGATAGGAAGCGGCGTTCTCGACGGCGGGGACCCGGGAAGAAGAAAGGGGGGCTAAGTACATGCCCCAGGGAACGGTCAAGTGGTTCAACGACGAGAAGGGCTACGGCTTCATCTCCCCGGACGAGGGCGGCGAGGACCTCTTCGTCCACCACTCAGGTATTGCCGGCAGCGGTTTCAAGTCGCTGGAGGAGGGGGCGAAGGTCACCTACGAGGCGACGCGCGGCAAGAAGGGGATGCAGGCCGAGAACGTCTCCCCGGTCTAGCGCGAGGCCCGATCGAGCGGTTCATGCCGCTCAGTGAGAACATAACAG
>JADDPR010000524.1:0-2165 GCA_016781775.1 Rubrobacter sp.
GGACGATCATCACGTCGCTCGGCGAGTTGAAGAAGTCGCGCGCCCATATCACGTTGGCCTCGCCGAGTCCTTTCTGCTGCGCCAGATAGAGACCCGTATCGGTGGCGGCCATGGCGTCGACCTGGCCGCTTAGCAGCGGCCCGAAGTTGGCGACGCCAACCGGGACGACCTCGACGTCCTTCTCGCTTAGCCCGGCGGAGTTCAGGACGTACAGCAGGTTGTGGTACGTGCCACTCGTACGGCTGTAAACCCCGACCTTCTTGCCTCTCAGGTCCTCCGGGTCCGTGATACCTTCCTCCTTCGGGGAGACTACGTTGAAGACGTTCTGCGGGTAGATGTTGTAGACCGCCTTGAGTTTGGCCCCCTTGTCCACGGCGAGGAGGAGCGCCTCGATGTTGGCGAAGGCGAAGTCGGCGTTCCCCGAGATCAGCTGCTGCACCGCGTCGCCCCCGCCCTCGCCGGGGATGAACTCGAAGTCGAGCCCCTTCTCCTCGAACCAACCGAACTCCTGGGCCGCGTAGACGTTGGTCTGTTCCGCAAGGGGCGGGCTCCACACGGCCATCCTGGCCGGCCTGAGCTCGGCGTCCCCCGATCTTTCCTCTCCCCCGGGCCCCGCAGATCCGCCGGCCCCGCACCCTACCAGCAGCAGGGCCACGAGACCAACGACGGCCAGAAGGACGGCCGGGCGGGTACGCCGCCGAGGGTCCGAAACGGTAGTCTTCAAGAAACGGTCCACCTCCTAAGTTCTCTCTTCCGCCGGTCGCCAGGGCACCAGCCAGCGTTCCAACAACGCGACCACCGCATACAGGGAGGTCCCGATCACGGTGAGCAGGACGAAGACCGCCAGCATGCGGGCGACGTCGAGGTTGCTCTGGGCGACGATCATCGTCGCGCCCAGGCCCTTGCTCGCCCCCGTGAACTCTGCGACCACCGCCCCCACCACGCTCAGGACCACGGCTACCCGCAGCCCGGCGAAGACGTAGGGCAGGGAGTGCGGCAACCGGAGGCGGAGGAAGGTCTCCCACGGGCTCGCGCCGAGAGACCGGAAGAGCTCCAGCCGGCCCTCCGGCACCCGGCGCATCCCGGTGACCGTGTTCTCCAGCAGCGGGAAGAAGGCGATCAGCACCGTTATGATCACCTTCGGCAAGAGCCCCACGCCGAACCACGCGATCAGGAGGGGTGCGGCCGCCAGCTTGGGGGCGGTCTGGGAGGCGATCAGGTACGGGTAGAGCATCCGTTCGAGACGGGGCGAGTGGGCCACCAGAGCCCCCAACCCCACCCCCAGCACGCTTCCCCCGAGGAACCCCAAGAAGATCTCCTGCAGAGTGACCCAGATATGCGCCCAGAGCCCCCCACCGACCAACCCCTGCCAGAGCGACTCCGCTACGGGCAAAGGACCCGGGAGCAGGAACGGGGGCAGCCCGTAGAAGCGCACGGCCCCCTCCCAGAGGGCGAGGACCAGGAGGAAGACCCCCAAAGAGGCAAGGGCGTATCCCCAGGAGGAGGGCTGCTTTTTTCGGAAGCGCGCAACGGCCCTCCTCATCCGTCCGTCCCTTCCCCACGAAGTGGGCCGTGCAGCTTCTCCATGACGTCGTAGACGGGTCGGCAACGGGCCGCAAAGTGGCCCTCGTAGCGGAGCGAGGCCGGGCGGGGCCGGGGGATGTCGACGGGGAAGACGGCCTCGATCCTCCCGGGTCGTCCCCCCATCACCGCCACGCGGTCGGCCAGAAAGACCGCCTCCGCTATGTCGTGGGTCACGAAGACCACCGTGCGCTCCAGGCGCTCCCAGAGGCCCAGGAGCAGCGTCTGCATCGCCCCGCGCGTGATGGCGTCGAGCGCCCCGAACGGCTCGTCCATCAGCAGGACCTCCGGGTCGGGCAGAAGGGTCCGGGCGAGGGCGACCCGCTGCTGCATCCCCCCCGAGAGTTGGTCGGGCCGGTGGTGCTCGTAGCCCTCCAGCCCCACCCCGGCCAGGAGCTCCAGCGCGCGCGCCCGCTTCGCCTCCGAGGATTTCCGTCCCCGCCACGGGCTGCGGTGGGAACCCCCGTGCCCCACTTCCAGGGGCAACAGGACGTTCTCCAGCACGGTGCGCCACTCCAGGAGGACCGGCTGCTGGAAGAGGAACCCCACCTCGGGTCTCGGCCCCTCGACCGTGCGTCCGCCCA
>JADDPR010000524.1:2177-2504 GCA_016781775.1 Rubrobacter sp.
CGGCCTCGGGGCGCAGGAGCCCGGCCAGGACGCGCAGGAGGGTGGTCTTGCCGCAGCCGCTCCCCCCGACGATGCAGAAGAACTCGCCGGAGCGCACCTCGAGGTCGACGTCCTTCAGCACCGCCGAGCGTCGCTCCCCATCCCCGCGACCACGCGCGGAGCGCGCCGTCGCGCCGAAGGCGTGGGACAGGCCCCGCGCTACGATGTGCCCCTTCTTGCTCTCCGTAGTCCCCTCCGCCACCGCGCTCAACAGGGCCGCCGGCGCGGCCGGGTCCACTCGGGGTCGTAGCGCTCAAGCTCGTTCTCGGCCGCCCCCTCGATGTCCAC
>JADDPR010000518.1 GCA_016781775.1 Rubrobacter sp.
CCGCAAGCGGGGCAACCGACTGGCCGCGAATGCAACACCCACGGTCCGGTGCCTGTGGCTCGACGAGGATGAAGGTCACTTCCCGGAGATCGGCCCCGAGCCTACCGCCTTCGTCGCCTCTTCCTCGACGAGGAGGCATCTTTACTGGCGGCTGACGCGGGCCGTGAGCGTCGAGTGGGCGGTCGAGATGAACCGCAGGCTCGCAACCTGGGCCGCGGGAGACATCGGGAAGGCGGGCCTCGCCTCCGTCCTCCGTCCTCCAGGGACGATGAACTACAAGCGCCACCCGCAGGTGGATCGGGTCACGCTACGGATCGCCGAGGTCGATGCCTGGGAGCCCGAGGTTCTGGATCAGGCCGTGCCGGAGTTGCCCGAGCCGACGACGCCCATTGGTGCGGCGGGCCCTTACGACGGGCCGGAGTTAGAGCTCGCCGAGTTCCTTTCCGGGGTCGAGGTGATCGGGGAGGTTCAAGATGGGCTCGGCGCGAAGGTCGCCATCGTCTGCCCGTGGGTTTCCACGCACTCGGGCGGCGATCGGTCCGGCACCTACGCAGGCCAGCGCTCCGACGGCGGTCTCTGGTTCTACTGTCATCACGAGCATTGCCTGGGGCGAACCTGGCGCGACTTTCGGGCTGCCGTCCCTCGCCTGCGCAGCGTTCGGGTGACCCGTCGTGCGGGCGACGCGAGCAAAGCAAAAAGGGTGGTACTCACTCGTGACAACTGAAGCGCACCTATCTTATGAGGAGAGGGAAGACGGTCTTCTCTTCCACCTCCACGACGACGTGAAGGCGCTAATCCGGTGGGCGACTTCTACCAAGCTCGACATCGAACTCTGGCGCGGGGGCTCCCTTATGGCGCCCGAGCGTGGGAACCTCAACAGCCGGTCTTTCCGGGCTAGCCTTGCAAAGAACGCCCGGCTCGAACTCGGCAGCGATGGCGAGGACAACCCCCTGCCCAACATCGAGCAGGACCTCGGGCGCATCGCCCTCGCTCTGCGGTCGAAGGTCGCAGACGACGACGGTGACGACGACGCGGGGGCGAAGACACTCGGCGAGGTTCTAAGGGGGATGCAGGGCCCGAAGCCGGCGGAGATTCTGATTGGCTACGCGCGAGAGTCCGGCGACTTCTTCCACAACCGGGAGATGGAGGCCTACGTCACGGCCCGGGTCGGCGGGCATCGGGAGACCTTCTACCTGAAGAGCCGCGCCTACAAGCTATGGCTGCGCCACGAATACCACCGGCGACAGAAGGAGCAGGCAGAGGAGGCCGGCCGAGAGAAGACGGGGACGCCAGTATTCCCGCGCAACGCCCTCGACGACGTTCTGAGCACCCTCGAAGCGGTTGCGCTCTTCGAGAGCCCGGAGGCTGAGGTACACCTCCGGGTCGCGGGTGCTCCGGGCGGTCGGATCTACATAGACCTATGCGACGAGACATGGCGGGCGGTCGAAGTCTCCGCCGATGGCTGGAAGGTAGTCGGGAGCGAGGAGATCCCGGTCCGGTTCATCCGCACGAAGGGGATGATCGCCCTCCCCGAGCCCATCAGGAACGGGAACCTCGAGGCACTCCGAAGTCTATTGAACATAGGGAAGGACCAGGAGGGGGAGCGTAACTGGCGCTTGATCCTCGCTTGGCTCGCTCAGGCCTTCACCCCCACCGGCCCGTACCCCGTGCTGACCTTGCTCGGGCCCCAAGGGGCGGCGAAGAGCACGGCCCAACGTCTCCTTCGGAACATCGTCGACAGGAGCAGCGTCCCCCTTCGCAGCGCGCCGCGAGACGAACATAACCTTTACATCGACGCCACGAGCTCGTGGGTAATCGCGCTCGATAACATGAGCGGCCTGCCGCAATGGCTATCCGACGCGCTCTGCCGCCTAGCGACCGGGGGCGGCTTCAGCACCCGCACCCTCTACACCGACCGCGATCAGGAACTATTCGAGGCAATGCGCCCCGTGATCCTGAACGGGATCGGCGACGTGATAACGCGCCCCGACCTTCTAGACCGGGCCCTGATCATCAACCTGCCCCCGATCCCGAAGAGCGGCCGCAAGCTCGAGAGAGTTCTAGACGCGGAGGTCACGGCCGCGAAGCCGGGGATCATAGGCGCGATCTTCGACGCCGTCGCGGCGGGGCTCGCGAAACTAGAGAGCGTGAACCTCGACGACCTGCCCCGGATGGCGGACTTCGCGCGGTGGGGTGTGGCGACGGAGGAGGCCCTCGGAGGGAAGCCGGGCAGCTTTATACAGGCATACACCGAGTCTCAAGAGGATGCGGTCGAGACCGCGCTCGAGTCGTGGCCGATTGTCGAGCCCCTATGGGAATTCGCCAAGTCGTTCAAGGGCGAGGATAACGCCTGGGTGGGGACGGCCACCGACTTGTTTAACACCCTCAACGAGCGCGCCGAGGACGACATGAAACGGGCGTCCGACTGGCCCAAGCAGCCCAACAAACTCACCGAGCA
>JADDPR010000199.1 GCA_016781775.1 Rubrobacter sp.
CTCATAGAACCGTCCTATCTCTTAGATGTTCGGGTAAGGGAGACCTGGGGCGGCGGCATGCAACGTTCATAAAAGCCTCGCGTCCTGACAGCACTGCCGCAATGTAGCATAGAAGGGACGCATTTTGAACTTGAATCCCCAGCGGTCGAACCGCCGGGATGGCATCTTACTCGAAGAGCACCACGGGCTCGGCATAGTACCGGACGCGGTTCCCCTCCAGGGACTCCTCGACGAAGCGCTTGAGCTCGGCGTCGCGCACGGCGGGGTCACCGTCTTCGAGCAATGCGAGCGGGTAGCGGACGTTCAGGACGCGCTCGGGGACGGGGAAGCGCGTGATCCCGGCCGGCAACACCTCCCCCCCGTCCACCACCTCCGCGAGCTCATGCGGAGAGAAGCGCCTGTACAGAAGGAGTGCCTCCCCCGCCGCGAGCTCTGCACCCGCCTCGGGGTCCACCCTGCGCACGACGCCCCCCTTCGGGTACACGCCGCCCAGAGACTTTAGAGCGCGAACGGAGGCGACGAGGGCCACCTCCTTTGCCTGCGCGTACAGGAGCCGGCCGTCGTGAAAACGCGCCTCGACGAGGCAGTTCTCGTGTGGCCTCTCCGTGGAGACCACGACGTCCGGGAGGCCGCGGAGAGCGTCTTCGAGGTTCTGGGCGGGGAGGAGGTGTCCCCAACTTTCGGCCCTGTCGGGGAGGTCTATGGTCTGGACGAGGGCGAGGCGGAGGCCGAGTTCGGTGAGGGCGCGCATCCGATGGGCTCCGTCGAGGACGAGGTAGCGGCTCCCGTAGGGGGCAACGATGACGGGGTTGCGCTGGACGGCCTCCTCCCGGATGCCGTCACGGACGCGCGCGAGGCGCGCGGGGTCGTGGTCTTCGTGCAGGATCAGGCACGAGAGCTCGACGATGCGCAACGCGTCGAGCGCCGGGATCGCGCTCCGGGCCACGGGTCTAAGCGGAGTCGGTTAAGAGTCGCCGCCGGAGCGGGCGAAGATGAGGTCGAGGAGCAGGAAGCCCCCGAAGAAGAACACGGCGATAACGGCGAAGAAACCGAGAACGCCCATGAGCAGGTACAGCGTGTCCAAGAGATCGGGCCTCCACTACTCGCGCCGCCACAAAACCTACGTACGAAAGTCGGGACGGCCGGATTCGAACCGGCGACCACTCGGCCCCCAGCCGAGTGCGCTACCAGACTGCGCCACGTCCCGACGCATCGTCCCTAATATACCAGACGGTCCCGGGCACATGTAGCACGATCGGAGATGGGCCCGTGCTATCATCGGCGGCGTGTTGCGAGCGGCTGTTTATATAAGGACCGATCCGGAGGGGAGCCTCCCCCCATACGAAGATCAGAAGGCCGCCCTCGATGAGTACGCCGCGAGGGAGGGGCACGAGATCGTGGCGCGCTACGAGGACCTCGATGCGCCCGGCGCCTTCCTCTACCATCGCCCCGGCCTCAAGCAGACGATAAAGAACATCAAGGAGGAGGAAGACTGGGAGGTCCTCCTCGTGGCCCTCCCCCGCTGTATCTCGGAGACCGAGACGGCGCTGCACGAGTTCGTCCACAAGTTCTCGCTCTACAACAACCGGGTCGAGTCGCCCGAACGCGGCTGGGAAGACCTCCTCGCCGACATGAAGGCCTACCGGCGCGAGATGAGCCGCCGATAACGCGCTCACCCCGAAGGTCTTTTTATGAACGCCCGCCAACCGGTCATGTAACATAGGGAAATGGGCGTTTTGGTCACCTTTGTCGGGATAGTCGTAGCGCTGGTCTCGCTGATCGGCCTCGCGCTAGGCTTGTTTATGGCGGCGGACCGGCGCACCCGCGAACCCGGCGTCCTCTTTTCCCTGTGGTGGACGCCCGCGCTCGCGGCCGCGGCCGGGATCTTCATGCGCGACCCCGTCACGTTTTTCATCGGGCTGATCTGCTTCGTCGTCGCGGGGGCGGCGCTGTACTTCGAGCGTCAGTTCACGCGAAAGGTCCCAAGCGTGCGGCGACGCTCGGCCGACTCGGAGCGCACCACCTCCCAGGCCATTCGAACGAGCGACAGGGCGAGCGACAAGACCGCCTCCTAGCCCGGCTTCCACGTTCCCCCCCAACGGCGAATTACCGAAGGCGTCGCTATAATGTCGGACGCCGTCGGGTTCTTGGAGGGGGTGCCTTGGGGAGGATCGAGTTCCGGGTCGAGCGGGAGGTCTGCCGCTTTCTGGACCCCACACGCAACTTCGAGCCGGTCGAGAAGACCACCGAGATCCGGCGGGACCCCCTAACCGAGCGTTCGAGCCGCATCCTGGACATGGGCTTCTCGCCCGAGAAGCCGGACGTCGAGGCCATGGTCGAGCGGTTCCGCTCCGGCTTCAACCCCTTTGCCCCGGACAAGCGAGACGACGTGACGCCGAAGTTCCTCGAAGAGGTCGAAGGCTTCCCCGCCGGCCGTCTCTCGCGCGGCGAGGCGCTCGTCGTCCCCAACCTCTTCCCCTACGATCGCTACAGCGCCGTTACCGTGCTCTCGGATAGTGACTTCGTCCCCCTTGACGGCTTCTCGGAGGGTCTCCTCCTCGACGCCTTCGGGGCGGACATGGAGTACCTGAGGAGGGTTCGCGAGAGGGACGGGAACGCGTGCCGGCACTACAGCATCAACTGGAACTACATGCCCCTCGCCGGGGGCTCCCTCGTCCACCCGCACCACCAGCTTATCGCCTCTCCCACCCCCACCAACTACCTCCGGGACGTGGAGGCGGGGCTCGCAGCGTACGGCGGTCGCTACTTCGGGGACCTCGCGGAGGCCGAGGAGGGCGGAGAACGCTGGGTGGGGCGCGAGGGCGGCATCTCCTGGCTCACCGCATGGGCGCCGATGGGGCACATCGACGTGCTCGGGGTCTTCGCGGGGCGGGCTTCTTTGTTCGACCTGACGGACGAGGACCTGGCGGAGCTCTCCCGGTCTTTGTTGAGGATCTTCGCGTATCTCGACGCGGAGGGCTTTGCGAGCTTCAACTTCGCGCTTTATGGCCTGGAAGGTACCGAGGGCTTCGAGGTACATTGCCGCCTCTCGCCGCGGTTCTTGCTCTCCAACACGCTCGGGACCAGCGACATCAACTACTTCGAGATCTCGCACTCCGAGTCGCTCGCGTTCTTCTTCCCCGAGGCCGCCGCCGGGGCGTTACGCGGCCACTTCGAGACCACGTAGACCCCTCGTAGAGGAAGGAAGGCGAGCTTGGCGCTCCTCCGGACCGTTCTGATCTTGGTCATCATCGTCATCCTGATGCACCTCGGCATCTCCTACTCGGGCATAGACCCGAACCAGAACGGACTCACGAGCGGCGTCGTAGGCCTGGCTCGGCTTCTCGAAACTCCGGCCCAGGCCCTCCTACAGGCCCTGCCCCTCTCTACGGAGCAGCGACGGAGCGTGGACACGGGCGGCCTCCCCTTCGTGGGCTTCGCCGCCATCGGCTTCTACTTCATCCTCTTCCTCCTTCTCGGGGTCGGCCGCAGGTAACGCGGAACGCTTTCACCGCGCCAGCCGTCCCGTTCGCGCTATGCTTGTGCCCGAACATACGAAGGGGTGGCCCCTTCGGGCGAGGAGGCACGGATGACGGAAACCCGGTGGTTTGTTCGAACGGCGGCTATTCTCGTCGGGCTCGCCAACCTCGCCGTGCTGGCCCACTTCTTCGGCGGCAGCCCCGCTCTTCCTACGGGCGTGGTCTGGGAGGACGTCTCCCTTCGCGATGCCACCCCGTACGTACTATGCGCCGTAGTCGCGAGCCTCGTGGTCTCGGAGGTCGCCATCAGATGGTTTGATCGGCTGGCCGTTTTCGGACGCTTCGTCTTCTTCGAGAAGCTCTCTCGTCCGCGCGCCGGCATAGTGGGAGCGGTGTGCCTCGGCGGGACGCTGATGGGCGTTCTGCTCTCCGCCACGCTCCTCTTGCGGGTCTCCCCGGAGAGCGTGTGGATGCTACCGCTTACGGGCTCCTATGGTGCCGTGTTCGGAGCCGTGCTGGGAACGATCGAAGGTCTGCTTCTCGCCCCTCCCCTCGCGGCGGTCCTCCGGAGGTTCGATGAGGACCGTTCGTCGCCACGGACCGCGGCTTGAGCCGGCACGCTCAAGAGCCCGGAACCTCCAGTGTAGCCAGCAGCTCGTCCACGGGGACCGCCGAGGCGTCCTCGGCCGGGAGAGGTAGAGGTCGGCGTAATACCAACCCGACTCCTCCTTGCCGGACGGGTCCACGCCCGCCTCGGCCAGCCTGCGGAAGGCGTGAGCCCGCTCGCCGTCGTTCTCGAAGCGCCGCTGCGGGAAGGTGCGGACCGACAGCTTCTCCGTCACGAGGCCGCGCCGGGCGAGCACGGCGGCGATGGGCGCGTAGTCCGCGAAGCGCAGAGCGAAGGCCGCGACCCACGGGGCGTTTCGGTCTTCGGGTTCGCCGCCCGCCGGGTCGTCCATGATGCACGAGAGCACGCGCTCGAAGGTGCGCTCCCGGATGTAGCCGACGCCCCCGGTGACGGTGACGAGGCCGGCGCCTCGCGCGGCCCGGCGCAGCGCCTCCGTCGGCTCGTCCTCCTCCAGGTTCTCGACGGCTCCGGCGTCCAGAACCCCGGCCCGGAGCGCGTAGGAGACGGCGTTCGAGGCCAGGTCGAGGCCGACGACTCGCGGCGGGGAGGCCTTTCTGTGGCTTGCGTAGAACGCGACATCGGAGGCCGCGAGCTCCTCGGCGGAGAATCCCGCGAGGTTCGGGGAGGCGTAACGCTCGTAGAGGTCCCGGAGCGCGAGGTCGTGCTTGAGCAGGGCGGCGTTGACACCGTAGGAGCAGCACAGGTCGAGGACCTTGTGAGAACCGCCCTCTTTCTTGCCTAAAGCCCGCAGTAACGTGGAGAAGATGCGCCGTCCGTGCTCCGGCGCCTCGTAGCCCAGGGGGGCGAGGGTCGCGAAGTACCCGCGTGGGTCCGGCAGGTCGTAGACGTCGTCGAAGTTGGCCTTTCGCTGCTGGTCGTGGGGATTCGGCACCGTGTTGGTCTCTCCTGGGACAGGCCTGGTTCGTGGGCAAGGACAACGCCGGAGCACATTCTACGACCACGGCGACGCGAGCGACCTCGAAGCCGTCGGGAGTAAAGCGGAGCTACGTAACGGGCGGTTGCCACGGCGCCTCCCGGCCCGAGGCCGTGGCAACCATACTTCGGCGCCCGCCAGACGGTAGAGGAAGCCGCGACGGGCTCTCAGTCGTTCTCGGCTATGAACCTGCGGTCGATGTAGTCTTTGAGCCTCCAGGCGAGGCGCCCAGACCAGACTAGGGGACCGTACACGGCGAGGCCGGTGCCGTCTCCGAGGTTCAGGACGTAGAGGAAGCGTTTCTGGGGCTCGTACGCACGCAGGGGCTCGCCTCGGAGGACGGCCTGGAGGTTATGGTACAGGACGGGACCCTGGCGGATGGCGAAGACGCCCAGCTTCGGGAGGCCCATGCCGCGGTAGGAGATTGCGTCTCCCCCGCCGAAGATCCGCCCGTCGGCGACGCTCCTCAGGGCGCGGTCGACCCAGAGGCCACCGCAGGGACCGACCGGAAGGCCCGAAGCCCCGAAGGCGTCGCCGTTCGCCTCGATGCCGACGGCCAGCACGACGAGGTCGTACGACAAGGAGCCCCCGTCGGCGGTTCGGGCACGGCCGGAGTCGTATGAGACTACTTCGGCGTCCGTGAGGATGTGAGCGCCACGACCTTCGAGGTACGCCTCGATGATGCGGCGTGCTCGCTCCGGAGAACCCCCCAGCAGCCTCCCTCCCCTCTCCACCAATGTGACCTCGCCGCCCTTGCCACGCCGTTCGAGGAGGGCGAGGGCGTTGGCGGCGACCTCGCAACCCGCGGCCCCGCCGCCCACGACGAGCAGCTTCACCGGACCGTTGCCATCCCAGGTGGAGAGGCGCCGGTTCAACTTCGCAGCGTTCTCGACCGGCTTCACGGGGAGCACGTCGTTGTCCGCCGCGGCCTCGGGAGAGGTCGTGCTACCCAGGTTGAAGGAGACGACGTCGTAGGGGACGTGGCGTCCGTCTTCGAGGACGAGGGCGCGGTCCTCCGCGCGAACCTTCCGGACGCGCCCCTCCACGAACGATCCGCCGTTCTCGACGAGACGCCGCACGTTTATGCGGTCCTCCTCGGGGGTGTAGACGCCGGAGACGACGCCGGTCGCCATGCCGGAGTAGTACAGGTAGGGAGAAGTGTCGATCAGGGTGACGTCGAAGCCGCGCCTGGTCAGCTCGGCGGTCCGGCGCAAGGTGTGGAGGTGGGCGTGGCCGCCGCCCGCGAGGACGATCCTCGGGCGGGGACCGCTCCGGATCTTTGGGCCCGAGAGCATCCTCGATGTATACACCGAAAAGTGTAGGTTTACGAGATGCTTGGGCCGGCGCCCGAAGAATGCTTTATACTTGCCCGAATCATCCGGGACTTGGAAAAGTTGGGAGAAGCGGTGATCGGATTCGCAAGGGTGTGTGTATTGCGCAGGGAGGGAGAGCACGCGTGGAGGTCGTGGAGAAACCATGATCGAATTTAAGAACGTAAGCAAAACCTATCCCGGCAGCGCGAAGCCGGTCGTCAACGATCTCTCCTTCGAGGTGCTCGACGGGGAGATCTGCGTTTTGGTGGGACCGTCCGGCTGCGGCAAGACGACGAGCATGCGCATGATCAACCGCCTCATAGAGCCTTCTTCGGGCCAGATCCTCATAGACGGCGAACCGAACACCGCGATGAGCGGGACGCAGTTGAGGCGCAAGATCGGCTATGCCATCCAGCAGATAGGCCTCTTCCCCCACCGCACCATCGCCGACAACATTGCGACCGTGCCGCAGCTCTTGGATTGGGACAAGTCCCGCATAAAGAGCCGGGTAGACGAGCTTCTGGAGCTCGTAGGGCTCGACCCCGGGGTGTACCGTGGCCGCTATCCGGCGGAGCTCTCGGGTGGACAGCAGCAGCGCGTCGGGGTGGCACGGGCCCTTGCGGCCGACCCCCCGATCATGCTCATGGACGAGCCGTTCGGGGCGGTAGACCCGATCAACCGGAGCCGGCTTCAGGACGAGTTCCTGAGGATTCAGGAGGAGATCCGTAAAACCATCGTCTTCGTTACGCACGACATCGACGAGGCGATAAAGATGGGCGATCGGATCGCCATCCTCAAAGAGGGCGGCATCCTCGCGCAGTACGACACGCCCGAGCAGATCCTTACGAACCCGACCTCGGACTTCGTCACGAACTTCGTCGGGGCGGACAGGATCCTCAAGAGGCTCTCCCTCACCCGAGTCTCCGAGCTCGACCTCGAGCCGGCGAACGGCAACGGCGAGGGGCTGCCCATACTCAGTGACCGCCTTACGGTGCGCGACGCCCTCTCGGAGCTCATGGGGGCCGGGGTCGGCCGCGGCGTCGTCGAGGGCGAAGGGGGCCGGAGGCTCCTCACCATGGAGGCCATAGAGGGGCTCACCAGGGGGGCGCGTGCCTGACGTCGGGGAGGCGGCGCAAGCGGTCGAATCTCCCCTGGGGCTCCTTCAGGATCTCCGGCCGAAGCTCCTGGATTGGGGGTGGATCGGGGAGAACTTCGGGGACGAGATCCTGCCGGCCCTCATCGGGCACGTCTACCTCTCGTTCGTCTCGGTGGGGATAGCGCTCCTGATCTCGCTGCCCACCGGCGTTCTGGTCTCGCGCTACCGCAAGGCCTACGCGCCGGTCACGTTCTTCACGGGCATCCTGTTCTCCATCCCGAGCCTCGCCCTCTTCGCCTTCCTCGTGACCGTCCCCGGCATCGGGATCGGGCCGACGGCCGTAATCATCGCGCTGGTCGCGTACTCGCTTCTCGTCCTCATCCGCAACGTCGTCGCCGGGATGGATTCCGTCCCCGAGGAGACGAAGGATGCGGCGCGCGGTATGGGGCTCACGGGCCGCCAGATTCTCTTCGGCGTCGAGTTGCCGCTGGCCCTGCCGGTCATCGTCGCGGGCGTACGGATAGCGACGGTGACGATCATCGGGATCGCGACGATCGGAGCGTACATCAGAGGCGGCGGCTTGGGCGAGTTGATCTTCCTCGGCATCAGTCGCAACTTCCCGACCCGCGTGATCGTCGGCGCGGTCCTGGCGACGTTGCTCGCCGTGATCGCGGACCTCACCTTGCTCGCCCTGGAGCGCTACCTGCGGCCCTGGGCGCGGGCGAGGAGGGCCTAGGGATCGTGGGAGCGTTGCTGGAGGTCTTCCGCAGGCCGGACTTCATCCCCCTGCTCGTCACTCACGTGGAGCTCTCGGTCGTGGCGCTGTTGCTCGGGGTCCTTATAGCGCTGCCGGTGGCGCTCGCTGTTAACCGGTCTCCGACGCTCTCGGCGATCGCCATCAACGTCGGCAACATCGGGCGGGCGGTGCCAAGCCTGGCGCTACTCGCGCTCGCGTTCCCGTTTCTCGGGTTCGGGTTCGCGACGTCTCTGGTGGCCCTCACGGCCCTCGCGATACCGCCGATCCTCATCAACGCGTCGACGGGGCTCCGGCAGGTAAACCCGCAGATCATGGACGCGGCGAAGGGGATGGGGCTCTCGGCCCGCCAGATTCTCGCTCGCATACAGGTCCCGATAGCGGCACCGATCATCTTCGCCGGCATCCGGACCTCGGCCGTGCAGGTGGTCGCGAGCGCGACGCTCGCCACGTTCGTCGGCGGCGGCGCGCTCGGCCAGCTTATAGTCCTGGGCTTCCAGCGCAACCAGGCTGCCATCCAGATCGCCGGCGCCCTCACCGTTGCCGTCCTGGCGATCCTCACGGAGGTCCTCTTCGGCTTCCTCGAACGCACCTTCACCCCGAAGGGCCTGCGCGTGGCCCGCAAGCGACGCGGCAAGTAAACACCGTAAAAACGGATAAAGAGAAGGAGACGTATAAATGAAGCTAAAGTTCTCTCTCCGCGCGGCAATCGTCGCGCTCCTCGCGCTCACGGTCGCGGCCTGCGGTAACGCGGGCGGCGGGGATCAGGGGGGCGGCGGAGGCGGGGGCGAGGGCGACGGCCCGTCGGTCACCGTTGGCTCGAAGAACTTCACCGAGCAGTTCGTCCTCGGCGAGCTCTACGCTCAGGCGCTCGAGGCCAAGGGTTTCAACGTCGAGCGCCAGCTCAACCTCGGCTCGGAGCAGATCGCCGACCGCGCTCTGCAGGATGGCCAGATCGATTTCTACCCTGAATACACCGGTACGGCCCTCGTGGCACTCCTGGACTACAGCGAGCAGAAGCTCGAGAACCTAAACACCCCCGAAGCGACCTACGAGGAGGCGAGGAAGCTCTACTCTGAGCGTAACCCCGCCGACACCATGCTCACCCCTGCGGACTTCAACAACAACTACGGCATCTTCGTCCGCCGCGAGATCGCCGAGGAGCGCAACCTCAAAACCATGGAGGACCTCGCCCAGGCCTCCCCCGAGCTCCGCTTCGCCTCGTACTCCGAGTTCCAGGACCGCTCCGACGGCTACCCGAACATGCAGGAGAACTACAACTTCGACTTCGGCGACATCACCATCGCCAACGACCTCGGCCTCCGCTACCAGGGGGTCACGCAGGGCGACGCCGACGTGGGCGTCGGCTTCCTCACCGACGGTCAGCTCGCCTCGGACGACCTCGTGGTGATGGAGGACGAGAAGGGCATCTGGCCTTTCTACTACCCGGCCCCCGTGGTCCGCAGCGACGTCCTCGAAGAGAACCCCGAGATGGAGGAGATCCTCAACTCCGTCTCCGAGACCCTCAACGTCGACGTCATGCGCGACCTGAACGGCCGGGTCGACCTCCAACAGGAGGAGCCCGCCGATGTCGCCCGCGAGCACCTCGAAGCGGAAGGTCTCCTGGAGCAGTAACCCGGCGACAGGCGAGACCGACCCATGAGGGGGCCTTCCGGGGCCCCCTCGGCGTATTCTTCACGGACCGTTCACGAACTTCTCCCGCCCCGTCCCCTAGAATAGGGCCATGGCCGCGATCGTGAAGATAAAGCCCGAGGTCCTCACCGAGCACAGGATGCGCATGGAGATGAGGAACCTCGAGGACGAGGACATCGAGAACACCATCCGCATGAAGGGCTGGGCGTGGGTTCTGGCCCGCAAAAGCTGGGTCTACGCCGGCGAGCCAGACTTCATCTACCGCCAGATCCGGGAGGTAGTCATAGGCCTCCCCGACATCGTCTTCGACGAGGCCGGCATCGAGGAGGGGGTGCAGACCATCCTGGAGAAGGCGAGAAGCGATGAGGAACGCGAGGAGGGCCGCGAGCTTCTGCGCCGGGCCCTGGAGAAGACCGGCCAGCTCGACGAGGCCGGGGGCCTGCTCCAGGCCTGAAGAAGCTT
>JADDPR010000533.1 GCA_016781775.1 Rubrobacter sp.
GGTCTTCGTCGTCTCGTCGCCCTTCATCCTCCAGGCCCAGTTGCCGCTCGCCTCGCCGGGAGTGTTCATGCGGGATTCGGAGCCCAACGAGAGCGCGTCCTGCATCGGGATGATGGAACGGGCGGCGACGGAGGCGTGGGCGAGCCGCACGAAGTCCCAGACCGAGACGTCTTCCTTGCCGAGGTAGCGCCGGGCGAAGCGTTTCTCGTCCTCCGAGGCGGAGGTCCACCAGCCCGCCGTCGTGTCGTTGTCGTGGGTGCCGGTGTACGCGACGAGGTTGGCGTCGCGGAAGTTGTGGGGGAGGTAGGGGTTGTCCGGGCCGGAGAAGGCGAATTGGAGGACCTTCATGCCGGGGAGACCCGCCGCGTCGCGAAGCTCTTCGACGGGGGGCGTGATCAGGCCGAGGTCCTCGGCGATGAGCGGGAGGCCGCCTTCCGCGTCGCCCAGGGAGTCGCCAAGAGCGCGGAAGAGTTTCAACCCGGGGCCCTCCACCCAGTGGCCCTCCTTGGCCGTTCTGGCGGTGGAGGGGACCTCCCAGTAAGCCTCGAAGCCCCGGAAGTGGTCGATGCGAGTCGCGTCGTAGAGCGTGAGGGCCTGGCCGAGGCGTGAGCTCCACCACGCGTACCCCTCCTCTTCCATCACGTCCCAGCGGTAGAGCGGGTTACCCCAGAGCTGGCCCGTCTCGCTGAAGTAGTCCGGCGGGACCCCCGCGACGACCGTGGGATTGCCCTCGTCGTCGAGGTAGAAGAGGCGCTGGTTCGCCCACACGTCGGCCGAGTCGTGGGAGACGAAGATCGGGAGGTCCCCCACGATCTCCACCCCCGCCTCGTTCGCCGCCTTCTTTACGGTCCCGTAGTGCTCGTAGAAGAGATACTGCACGAACTCGTGGCGAGAGATCTCGTCCGAGAGCTCACGCTGCGCCTTCTTCAGCGCCGTGGGCTTCCGCCGGGCGAGCCCCCTCTCCCACCGGACCCACGGCTCACCCTCGAACTTCTCCTTGAGGGCCGCGTACAGGGCGTAGTCCTCCAGCCAGCCCCGCTCCTCCTCTCGAAACCGATCGAAGCCCTTTCCGGGCCCTCCGCTAGCCTTCGCGTTCTCGTACGCCTGGCGCAGCATCCCCTTCTTCGAGCCGTCGACGGCCCCGTAGTCGACGGGACCGGGCGGCGTGCGCTCCGGGACCTGCCCGGGCTCGAGCAGCCCGTCGGCTACGAGACGGTCGGTGCTTATAAGAAGGGGGTTGCCGGCGAAGGCGGAGTACGCCGAGTAGGGCGAGCCCTCGGGACCCGTTGGGCCCAGAGGGAGGACCTGCCACAAGCCCTGGCCGGCCTCCTTCAGGAACTCGACGAACCGTAGGGCCTCCGGGCCAAGCTCGCCGATGCCGTAGGGGCCGGAGAGCGAGGTCGGGTGGAGGAGTATGCCTGCGGAGCGGGAGGTATCCATCGGGCGGGGTTAGCGGCGCGCGCCGGGCGTGGCTTCTTCTCGGTGGGGCACCCCTAGTCCGTGATCTGGTGCGTCAGGTTGCGGGGGTCGAAGTAGGCCCTGAAGCGCTTGACCTTGCCGTCCTCGATCTCCAGGAGGCTCACGCCGTCGTAGGAGACCTCCTTACCGTTCGCATCACCGGTCGTCGTCCACTCCAGGACGCCGTGGCCCGCATCATCCCCGAAGACGTTGCGGAACTCGCTCTTCAGCTGCCCGAAGGTCTTCCGGTAATTGTTCCAGAACTCGCGCAGCCCGTCGTGACCGTGGAAGGTCTGGGGCACCGCGACGTTGCCCACGTCGCAATCCTCGCTGTGGATCGCCACGAGCCCCTCCACGTCTCGGTCCTCCTCGAGCTGCCGCAAAGCATCCCGGAACTTCTCCGTAACCTCTTGAGACAAGACACTCACCCCTCGAACACGCGTAGCTTCTTCAGTGATTCGACGCATTTTCTTACCCGCCCTGTCCTATGCCGAATCCACCTTATCCGGGAAGGCGGACCGCTCCTCGAAGCGTTACGACCGGCTTGATGTCGCCGAGGTGTTAGCCTCCCTTATGCAGCCAGGGAGGTAGGCTTGGGCAGCATTCCCCGAGGGCGAACGTTCGAAGGGTCTCCGCCGACGAGCTCGTTTCGGCGCGTGGCCGTTGCGAAGGGAGGGCCGAAGGGGAGCTTACGGCATCCAATCCCCCGGCTCGGCTTCGGGCCATTCGGGGGCTCCCACCGTCGACGGGGATTGGCCGCCAAGCAGGCGCATGGTCAGGGTACCGCCGTCGGCCAGGATCTCGTCGAGGGCTTCGGAGACGTGGCGGTCGGTTACTACCAGGCTCTCTCCTCCTTCGGCGGCGAAGAGGGTGGCGCGGCGCAGGAGCTCCTTTATGAAGGAGGCGCTCACGCCTTCCGTGCGGGCGACGACGGTCTCCGGGTCTTCGAGCCGCAGGTCGAGGCCGGCGCCGTAGAGTTGGATCAGGCGCTGGCGGCACCCTGCGTCGGGCAGCGGTATCTCGGTGGCCTGGTCTATCCTCCCCGGGCGCGCGGCGAGCGCGGGCTCCAGCAGGTCGGCGCGGTTCGTGGTGAGCACGAAGATGACGTCCGCGTCCTCCGCGAGGCCGTCCATCTCGTTGAGAAGCTCGTACAGCAGCGGGTTCTCCCCCATGTGATGCATGCCCCGCTCTTCGGCGACGAGGTCGACGTCTTCCAGGATGACCATGGACGGCTGCAGGTTGCGGGCGAGCTCGCAGCTCGGAGCGACGAGTCCGTAGCCGCCGCCGGAGAGCACTACCGTCGTCCGCCCGGGCATCTTGCCGACGAGGTACATCGCCGTGAGCGTCTTACCGGTGCCCGGCGGGCCGTGTAGCAGCAGGCCCCGCTTGAGGTGTCGGCCCGCCGCCAGCAGCTTCTCGGCGTGCGCGGCGAAGCGCACCGTGTGGCGCTCGACGCGCTCCAGCACGCCGTCCGGCAGCACCACCGCGTCCTCCTCGATCTCGGGGATCGCCAGAAACTCGACCATGGGTCCGCCCTCGCCGAACGGGCCGTGCGGGTTGCCGAGCGTGAGGGCTTGCCCGCGGTAGACGTTGTGGCGGAGCATCCCGGCCCGGATCTCGGAGAGAAACGCCGTAGCCGCCTCGGGCGCGGCCGCCATGACCTCGACGTGGATCCCGGGCGGGCCGTGCTCCCCGGAGACGCGCAGGAGGACGGCGAGCTTCTCCTCGCCGTCACCGAGTAGGTACAACCCGTGCTGCACGCAGGCACGCGTCTCTCCACGGGCGACGAGCACGTTCACGTAATCTACCGGACCGGGCTGCGGCGCTCGATCTCCCGTAAGGCCGCCGGCGACGGGCGTTATGAGGTCGGAGAAGCTCAAGCCCTGGTAGCGCTTCCGTTCGGCGGACATGCCCACGAGCTCCGCCGAGCGGCTCGTGCCCGAGATCCAGGCGTCCATCGCCGCCTGCACGTTGGGATGCTCTATGACCGAGAACTGCTCGGCGAGAATGGGCAGCTTACGCGGGTCCGCACCGAGGTGATTGGCGAGCCGTGAGACGAAAGGTGGCTCCTCGGCCTCCTCCCCCTCCAGGGCCCGTTCGAGAAAAGCTTTGAAGGCGCGCCCGAAGGCCGCCGGGGAAAGCATCTGTTCTTCGGACACGCGACCCCCTCCGTTGCATCTCTCGTCCAAGCTACCGGCGAACGGTAATACGTCCCTTCTCGGTCTTCGTTTCGCTACAGGGAGTAGTCTCCGGTGTGCGCCTCTTCGAGGTAGCGGGCGAGCAGGTCTACGCATGCCCGCACGTCGCCCTCGTCGACCATCTCGTTCGGGGTGTGGACGTAGCGGCAGGGGATCGAGATCGTCACGGCCGGGACGCCGCCGTGCAGCTTCTGGACGCCGCCCGCGTCGGTGCCGCCGGCCGGCAGGATCTCCATCTGGTACGGGATCTTCTCCCGTTCGGCGATCTCGCGCAGGTGGTCGACGAGCTTCGGGTGGGAGATGGAGTGGCCGTCCATGATCTTGATGGCCGCGCCCTTCCCCAGAGCCGTGATCTCGTTCTCGCCACCCCCGCCCGGCACGTCCATCGCGAGCGTGATGTCCAGCGCGACCACGACCGTCGGCGCGAGCGCCCTGCCGCTCGCCTCCGCCCCCCTGAGGCCGACCTCTTCCTGGGAGGTCGCCACAGCGTACACCGTCGCCTCGTGGTCCCCCAGAGCCCTAAGGGCTTCGAGCATGACGTAGACCCCGATCCGGTCGTCCATGGCCTTGCCCATGTAGCAGTTGCCGACCTTCTCAAGCGTCCGGTCCATCGTGGCGTAATCGCCGACGCGGACCTTCTCCTTCACCTCGTCGGCGCCTATGCCGAGGTCGACGTAGAACTCGGCCGGCGTGGGGGGCTTCTGCTCCTGTCCTTTCGAGAGGTGCGGGGGCTTACGGGCAGGCTGGAGGGCGCCTCTGAGCGCGGTGCCGTCCGAGGTCGTGACTATGACGCGTTGGGAGACCATGTTCGCCGGGTCGTGCCCGCCGAGGGTTTGCAGGCGGAGGAAGCCCTTATCGTCTATGTGTTTGACGAGAAATCCGATCTCGTCGGTGTGCGCCGCGACCATCACGCGCACGTCGTCACGGCCCCCCTTCGTCCCGATAACGCTGCCGAGGTTGTCGGTGCGGACCTCGTCGGTGAGGTTCCCGAGCTCCTCGCGCGCGATCTCGCGCTGCTGTTCTTCCCGCCCCGGTACGCCGGGCGTCTCGATCAAACGCCGCAGCAAGTCCTCGTTCAACGCCATGCCGTCCCCTTTCGTCCTTAACTCCCGGCGAGCCTAGCAGCGGTACGGGGGCTCGTCAAAAGCGAGAGGCAAGAGGAGCCGCTTCAGCCCCGGCGCCTCTTCCGCTCGTACCTTGCGGGTTCCTCCCCGCCGTTGTGTCGACCACCCAGAAGCGTCGCCGAGCGTGACCTCCACGACGTTCGCAAGGGTTACGTAACGTGGGCTTACGGGCGGGGCGTTACGGGCCCACGACGGTTTAGGGGTTCTGTTGGGGTTGCTGCTCGTGGGGCGGCTAGGCGGCGCTGCGGGCTTCTTCTTCCTCGGCGCGGCGGGCCTGGAACATTTTGGCGGAGAGGTAGAGGCTCAGGCCGACGTAGTAGACGAGGTAGAGGAGGGTGAAGTTGAGGAGCAGGTCGCTGGGCCCTCCGGGGGCGGGCATCTGGAAGAGGATCGCGGCGTAGCCCAGAAGCCACAGGGCGGTGAGGGCGACCGTGATCTTCTTGAACGCGACCGTGCGCGACGGGTAGACGTACCTCAGGGGGACGAAGACCAGGAGGGAGCAGAAGAAGAGTATGGCGCCGACGGTCGAGGCGTCGAGGCCGAAGACGATCGCGTAGAAGGCGACGATGTTCCAGTAGCTCGGGAAGCCCCGGAAGAAGTGGTCTTCCGTCTTGGCGTCCACTTGGCAGAACTGGTAGCTGGAGGCGAGGAGGGGGAGGGCGGCGATGACGACGCCGGTCGTCCCCTCGGGCAGGTAGCCGCTGCTCCACAGAAGAAGGACGGGGGCGAGGACGTAGGTCATGTAGTCGACGATGTCGTCGAGGCGGGCGCCGTCGAAGGACGGCAGAAACTCGCTCACCCTGAAGCGGCGGGCGAGGAGGCCGTCGGTGCTGTCGATGATGAGGGCGGCGAGGCCGAGCCAGAGCGCCTTCACGACGTCGCCCTCGTAGGCGGCAACCATGATCAGGAGCGCTATTACCGCGCCGCTCGCCGTGTACAGGTGAACGGCGGAGGCGCGCAGCCTTAGCCAGGGGGAGTGATCCGTGGTGCTCTCCTGGCCAACGTCTTCCATACGGCTCCCTTCCCTCCCTGCCGCCCGAGAACTCATGATACCAGCGATGGGCGCGCGAGGTCCCGAACAGGGCCCCGCGCGCCCGGCGTGCTCAACTGTTGTGCGGTACTTCCTCGATCTCCACGCGCTCTATGCGGTCGCCGGGCTCGCGGTCCCTCTGCGGGTCGCGCTCGCGGATGGCGTTCACCACGTCCATCCCCTCGACGACCTCGCCGAAGATGGCGTGGCGGCCGTCGAGCCAGGGGGTCGCCCCGTGGGTGATAAAGAACTGAGAGCCACCGGTGTTCGGTCCCGCGTTCGCCATCGAGAGGATGCCGGGCTTGTCGTGGCGGAGGTCCGGGTGGAACTCGTCGCGGATGTGGTAGCCGGGACCGCCCGCCCCCGTGCCGGTCGGGTCGCCGCCCTGCACCATGAAGTCCTTTATGACGCGGTGGAAGGTCGTCCCGTCGAAGTACCCGTCGCGGGCCAGAAAGACGAAGTTGTTGACCGTGTTCGGGGCCTTGTCGGCGTACAGCTTGATCCTGATGGGACCACGCTCGGTGTGGAACGTCGCGTAGTAGTCGCTGCCCGAGACGATGGTTATGTCTGGCGCACTGGAGTAGTTCTTGCTCTCTGACACTCGAATCTCCTGTTCGTCGCTAAGGGACAAATGCTACCGTATCCGGCCGCGCGCTTTGTGAGGCTGTTACGGTGCCGTGAAGAGCCGGCCTTCCTACCGTCCCCCCTCGGCGCTCGCCTCCAGGGAGCGGATGCGGTTTATGGTCGCCGCCACCTCCTGCGGACGCGGGAGGCTCAGCTCCCCGGGATGCCCTTTGAAGCTCCCTAGAGCGTCCAGGCCGTTCTCCCCGACGGCGTCGAGCGCGCCGCGCACGACCTCCGCGACCTCCCGGCTCTCGTTGCCGGCGGCGAACTCGCCGATCGCGCGCGCCACCGCCTCGGTCTGGCCGGCCTCGGCGAGCTGCTCCAGGTAGGAGAGATCCACCCGCTCGCGCCCGAGCTCGATCGTGTGGAGCCCCTTGCCCCTCGCCGTCTCCCTCTTCCCGCGCCGGAGGTCTATGGAGGAGGCGCGCACCCTCCGGCCCCTCGGCGCGCGGGCGTCGGCCGGGGCGGTAGCCGGCGGCACCCCCGCCGGGAATGCTTCCCGTACCTCCCGGGCCCGTGCGGTCGCGTCGCGGGGAGCGTAGTCCTCCATGAGGATCACGCGGTCCGCCACGTCGAGGTAGTCGCCGACCCCGCCTACGACCACGACCGTCGAGACCCCCATGGACTCGTACAGGGGGCGCACGAGGTCTATAAACGGGCTTATGGGCTCCTTACGGACGAGCTCTCGCATCCTCTCGTCCCGGATCATGAAGTTCGTCGCGCTCGTGTCCTCGTCGACGAGGAGGAGGGAGGTCCCGATCTCCAGGGCTTCGGCGATGTTCGCCGCCTGAGAGGTCGAGCCCGAGGCGTTCGGGGTCGAGAAGCTCGTCGTCGCACGACCCCCGGGGAGCGCCCCGATCATGCCGGAGATGTCCACCCCCGCAACGCTCCGCCCGTCCTCGGCCCGTATCTTCACCGCGTCGGGCCGCGTCACGACCCCCTCCCGCCCGTCCCCGGGCACATGGTCGTAGACACCCCACGAGAGCGCCGACAGCAGCGTGCTCTTCCCGTGAAACCCGCCCCCCACGACGAGCGTCACCCCCTCGGGGATGCCCATCCCCGAGACCTCACCCCCGTTCGTCAACTCCACGCTAACCCTGTACTCCTCCGGGCTCGCGAACGGCACCGCGCCGTCCCCCAGAGGAAGATCGCTCGCCCCGCTCTCCCGCGGCAACATCGCCCCGTCGGCGACAAAGGCGACGAGCCCGAGCTCGGGGAGCCGTTTTCTGAGCCCATCCGCGTCCTCGACGGTCTCGACGTGCCTGCGGGCCGCCCCCTCGTCTACCCCCTCCGGGACGAGCGCCCCCCGCACCACCTCCGGCAGCTCCTCCAGCAGCATCTCCCGCGCCGCCCGCGCATCCACCGACCGGCCGCGCGCCGGGAGCCCGACCGCCATCCGCGCCTCCACGTAGCCGTCCTCGACCACCATCGAGGAACGGGGCAGCACTACCTGCGAGGGGCGCTGTATCTCCATGCGCCCGCTTCCGCCGGAGCCGCGGTTGCCTCTGACAATCCGGCGCAAAGCCCTCTCCACCGCGCGCGTCAGAAAGTCCTCGAACGCGACGCGACGCACCCCGTTACCGAAGAGCGCATTATCGAAGCGGTTCTCCTTCGTGCGGGCGCGGACGAGGGAGGGCGGGGCGAAGGGGTCGCGCTGCACGCGGTCGACGAACAAGGTAAAGGGGCCGAGGTCGTAGGAGCCCCGGAGGTCTCCGTAGGCGCCGTAGCCCTTTCGGTCTATGCGGTCGAGGGTAGATCTGAGGCGCTGCATCTCTCCCCCCCGGGTGTGGAAAGCTTACGCGGTCGCCCGGAGTATAGTCGTCGTCCCGGACGCTTTGGCCGATTCCTTACCCGAGGGCACCGAGCCACTCGCGCATGGCTTGCGTCGTCTCCTCGGGGCGTTCGAGGGTCGAGAGGTGGCCGCAGCGGTCGATCATACGCAGCCCCGCCCCCGGTATCCCGCCGGCGAGTTCTTCGTGCAGGGCCGGGGGCGTGAGGGCGTCGTCGCGCCCGCACAGGACGAGGGTGGGGCAAGTGATGCCCGGGAGATCGGCGCGGCTGTCCGGGCGCCCAATGATGGCCCTCTCCTGCCTCTCGAACTCTTCGGGACCCACGGAGGTCGCCATGCCTTCGACGACCGAGATGAGGTCGGGGTCCTCGACGCGGTCGGGGTGGATTATCCTGGGCAGGAGCGTGCGCCACACCTCGTCGAAGCGCCCCTCCCGGACCAGCTCGATGAGTGCGAGGCGCGTCTTCGTCTGTTCGGGGGTGTCGGGCCGTGCAGAAGTGTCGAGGAGGGCCAGGGCCTCCACGCGATCCGGGGCCTGCCGCACGACCTCGAGGGCGACGTAGCCACCCATCGAGAGGCCTGCGAGCGCGAACCGCTCGGGGGCGGCCTCCAGAACCTCGCGGGCCATTCCTTGTACCATGTCCTGGCCCCTTACCTCCGGAACCTGGATGGGATCGGCGACGTCTGCGAGGTGCTCGGCCTGATGCCGCCACAGCCGGCTGTCGCAGAGGAGCCCGGGGATGAGGACGAGAGCGGGCACGGCACCTCAGCCGGAATTTCGTAGCTTGTAGAGTGGCTTGTCGGAGCGGCCTGACTCGCTCTTGACGACCTCTAGCTTCCCTTGGGTTTCGAGGTCGTCCAGGGCGTGGCGGATCTCGCGCTTGTCCTCGTTTAGGAGGCGGTGCCAGTCGGTGGTGGAGTAGAGGACGCCCTGCGGGATGGCGGTGAGGACCTTGAGGATCTTGCCCTCGATCCTCTCCCGATCCACTAGTCCAGGCCCATCTTCGTCCGGGCGTCGCCGAGGGCCTGCTGCGCCGCCTCCCGCGCCTTCTCGGCGCCGGCTTCGAGCAGCTCGTCGAGCTCCCTCGGCGAGTCGAGCAGCGCCAGCGCCCGCTCCCTGACCGGTGCCAGCGCCTCGACGACGGCCTCGGCGAGGTCCTTCTTCAGGTCGCCGTAGCCCCTGCCCTCGTACTCCTCCTCCAGCTCCGGTACGGTCTTGCCGGTGGTGGCCGCGTAGATGTCGAGGAGGTTGGTGATGGCGGGCTTGTCGGGGCTCGCGGTCACCTCGGAGCCCGAGTCGGTTTTGGCGCGCCGGATCTTGCGCCTCACGACGTCGGGCTCGTCGAGGATCGCGACGTAGCTGCCCCCAACCGGGGAGCTCTTGCTCATCTTGCTCGTCGGGTCGTCGAGCGCCATGACGCGCGCGCCGGTCTTCAGGATCATGGGCTCCGGCACCACAAAGGTCTCGCCGAACTGCCCGTTGAAGCGCCTGGCGAGCGTCCGCGCGAGCTCGAGGTGCTGGCGCTGGTCCTCGCCGACGGGGACGAGGTGCGCGTTGTACAGGAGGATGTCGGCGACCATCAAGACCGGGTAGTCGTAGAGCCCGACGCTCGCCGACTCCGCCCCGCCCTTCTGCGCCTTGTCCTTGAACTGCGTCATCCTGGAGAGCTCCCCGAACTTCGCGACGCAATTCAGGAGCCAGGCGAGCTCGGCGTGCCCCGAGACCCTGCTCTGGCGGAAGACAACGGACTTCTCCGGGTCTATGCCCGAGGCGAGGTAGATCGCCGCTACCTCCCGGATCTTCTGCCGCAACATCTTCGGGTCTTGCGGCACCGTGATGGCGTGCAGGTCCACTATGCAAAAATAGTTCTCGTACTCGTCCTGCATGGCGACCCAGTTTTTCAGAGCCCCCAGGTAATTCCCGAGGTGAAGGTTCCCGCTCGGCTGTATCCCGCTGAATACCCGCTTTTTCTCGCTCTGCATAAGCCGATTCTAGCAAATGGGCGGATCGCCCCCTCGCCCGGGAAAGATCCGTACGGGGCGGCGAGGGCGAGGG